>NZ_JBHSOU010000060.1:0-145433 GCF_042656385.1 Pseudomonas sp. GCM10022186 | reverse complement strand
GGGCAGATCATCCCGTGGAACTTCCCGCTGCTGATGGCCGCCTGGAAGCTCGCCCCGGCGCTCGCCGCCGGCAACTGCGTGGTACTGAAACCCGCCGAGCAGACCCCGCTGGGCATCACCGTGCTGATGGAGCTGATCGGCGACCTGCTGCCGGCCGGCGTGCTCAACGTGGTGCAAGGCTTCGGCAAGGAAGCGGGCGAGGCCCTGGCCACCAGCAAGCGCATCGCCAAGATCGCCTTCACCGGCTCGACCCCGGTCGGCTCGCACATCCTCAAGTGCGCCGCGGAGAACATCATCCCCTCCACCGTGGAGCTGGGCGGCAAGAGCCCGAACATCTACTTCGAAGACATCATGCAGGCCGAGCCGGCCTTCATCGAGAAGGCCGCCGAAGGCCTGGTGCTGGCCTTCTTCAACCAGGGCGAGGTGTGCACCTGCCCGTCCCGCGCCCTGGTGCAGGAATCCATCTACCCGGCCTTCATGGCCGAGGTGATGAAGAAGGTCAAGGCCATCAAGCGCGGCGACCCGCTGGACACCGAAACCATGGTCGGCGCCCAGGCCTCCCAGCAGCAGTTCGAGAAGATCCTCAGCTACCTCGAGATCGCCCAGCAGGAAGGCGCGGAAGTGCTCGCCGGCGGCGCCGTGGAGAAGCTGGAGGGCAGCCTGGCCAGCGGTTACTACATCCAGCCGACCCTGCTCAAGGGCAACAACAAGATGCGCGTGTTCCAGGAAGAGATCTTCGGCCCGGTGGTGGGCGTCACCACCTTCAAGGACGAAGCCGAGGCCCTGGCGATCGCCAACGACACCGAGTTCGGTCTCGGCGCCGGCCTCTGGACCCGCGACATCAACCGCGCCTACCGCATGGGCCGCGGCATCAAGGCCGGCCGCGTCTGGACCAACTGCTACCACCTGTACCCGGCCCACGCCGCCTTCGGTGGCTACAAGAAGTCCGGCGTCGGCCGCGAGACCCACAAGATGATGCTCGACCACTACCAGCAGACCAAGAACCTGCTGGTGAGCTACGACATCAACCCGCTGGGCTTCTTCTGATCCCTGGCACTCCATGAAAAAACGCGGCCTCGGCCGCGTTTTTTCATGGGCGGTCGGTTCCCTACAGCGATTGAAATCGCCCCTTCTACAGGAAAAGCAGCTCCGTCGCTTGGGTCGGGCTCAGCGCTCGTCCCCCCGCCACTGCCGCGGACTCACCCCGAACCAGCGACGGAAGGCACGGGAGAAGGCGCTGGTTTCGGAATAGCCGAGCAGCGGCGCCAGTTCGGAAATGGGCCGCTGGCGCTGGCGCAGGTAGTGCAGCGCCAGCTCGCGGCGGGTCTGTTCCACCAGTTGGCTGAAGCTGAGGTTCTCTTCGCGCAGGCGGCGCTGCAGGCCCGCCGGGGTGAGTTCCAGGCGCTCGGCGATCTGTTCCAGGCTGGGTTCGCCCAGGGCCAGGGCGAGACGGATCTGGGTGCCCGCCTCTTCCAGCAGGCTTGGCCGGCCGCCCTGCTCGCCCAGGCGGCGGATCACGTCCTGGAACAGGAACAGCAGGTTGGGATCGCGCTCGGGCATCGGCTTGCCCTGCACGTCGCCCTTGGGCACCAGCAGGAAGTTGCACGGCCGGCCGAACTGCACCGGCGCGCCGAAGGCCTGGCCGTGTTCCTGCCAACCCTCCGGGCGGTCGTGCTCGAAGGCCACCGCGCGCGGCGCCCAGTCGCGGCCCAATACGTGGCGGATCAGGTTGAGCGCCATGCCCATGGTCAGCTCGGCGTCCTGGCGGCGGTCGAGGATCGCGCCGTGACGCACCTGGTAGTCGAAGCGCAGGCACTCGCCGCAATCCACCAGGCGGATCAGGGTGCTGTGCTGGTGATAGGGGAAGGCCGCGGCGAAATGCTTCAGCGCCTCTTCCAGGGTGTCCGAGCAGAGCCCCACATAGCCCAGCAATCCCAGGGCTCGGGGCTGGAACTGCTGGCCGTAGCGCAGGCCGAAGTTGTCGCAGCCGGACTGCCGCGCCGCCTCTTCCAGCACCTGGCAGTAGTTGGGCAGGGCCAGGCTCAGGGTGGGGTGGAGCAACCGCTCCGGGTCGATGCCGGCGCGGCCGAAGATGCGGTCCAGGTCGCCGCCCTGGTCGGTGATGAAGCGGTCAAGGCCACTGGCAGCCGCCGACAGCACGCCGACGTTGCTCGCCATGGGCGCCTGCAGGCCGGCACTGGAAAACAGGGACTGGTTCATCACGGATTACCAAGTCTTTTTTTGATCACGCATTCAAGCAAAACCCATGCCCCTTGTCCGGCCGCGCGGGAGCGGGCTGGAGCCCCCGTGAAAGGGACGATTCCGGGCCATTTGCGTGCACGCCATCGCGCCGTGCCCCGTGCCGGGGCGAGCCCGGTGGGGTGATGGGTAACAGTGCCGCGCGACTTGACCGCAGAGGCCGCACACGGCGTTCCAGGGTCAAGTCCTGGGGAGGGTCGCTGGATAAGATCGGACCAGGTCATCCACCAACGACGCCCCCAGGGCGAGGAGTCCCGATGAGCACGACACAACAACTAAAACCCACGCTCGGCACCTTGCATCTCTGGGGCATCGCCGTCGGCCTGGTGATATCCGGCGAGTACTTCGGCTGGAGCTATGGCTGGGGCGCCGCCGGCACCCTGGGCTTCCTGGTCACCGCGCTGCTGGTGGCGACCATGTACACCTGCTTCATCTTCAGCTTCACCGAACTGACCACCGCCATTCCCCACGCCGGCGGCCCCTTCGCCTACAGCCGCCGCGCCTTCGGCGAGAAAGGCGGGCTGATCGCCGGCATCGCCACCCTCATCGAATTCGTCTTCGCCCCGCCGGCCATCGCCATGGCCATCGGCGCCTACCTCAACGTGCAGTACCCGGAACTCGATCCCAAGCACGCCGCAGTGGGCGCCTACTTCGTGTTCATGACCCTGAACATCCTCGGCGTCAGCATCGCCGCCGCCTTCGAGCTGGTGGTGACCATCCTGGCGGTGGCCGAGCTGCTGGTGTTCATGGGCGTGGTAGCGCCGGGTTTCAGCTTCAGCAACTTCGTAGTCAATGGCTGGGCCGGCTCCAATGAGTTCGGCGGGCAAGCGATTTCCGGCATCTTCGCCGCCATCCCCTTCGCCATCTGGTTCTTCCTCGCCATCGAGGGCGCGGCCATGGCCGCGGAAGAAGCCAAGGACCCGAAACGTACCATCCCGCGCGCCTATATCGCCGGCATCCTGACTCTGGTGTTCCTCGCCATCGGCGTGATGATCATGGCCGGCGGCGTGGGTGACTGGCGCCAGCTGTCCGGAATCAACGACCCACTGCCCCAGGCCATGAAGGCGGTGGTCGGCAACGACTCCACCTGGATGCACATGCTGGTGTGGATCGGCCTGTTCGGCCTGGTGGCCAGCTTCCACGGCATCATCCTCGGCTACTCGCGGCAGTTCTTCGCCCTGGCCCGCGCCGGCTACCTGCCCCGCGGCCTGGCCAAGCTGTCGCGCTTCCAGACCCCGCACCGCGCCATCATCGCCGGCGGCGTGGTCGGCATCGCCGCCATCTACAGCGACGGCCTGGTGAACCTGCAAGGCATGAGCCTGACCGCGGCGATGATCACCATGAGCGTGTTCGGCGCCATCGTCATGTACATCATCAGCATGCTCAGCCTGTTCAAGCTGCGCGCCAGCGAGCCGCACCTGGAGCGCACCTTCCGCGCCCCGGGCTATCCGGTGGTGCCGGCCATCGCCCTGGTGCTGGCCGTGGTCTGCCTGCTGGCCATGGCCTGGTTCAACACCCTGATCGGTTTCATCTTCCTCGGCTTCATGGCGGCGGGTTACATCTACTTCCAGTTCACCGCCCACCATCGCGCCAGTGCACCGGAAGATGCGATGCTGACCCGCGCCTGAACCCAACCCGTAGGGTGGAAATCCACGTGTGGGATTTCCACCGTGATGGTGGATAGAAAAGCGCTATCCACCCTACGAGGGCTGCACTACCCAGGCTCACCCGAGGACGGAGACACAGATGGCAAGCTTTTCCCACAGCGTCGGCGGCGAGACCTGGCGTTTCGACAGCCTCAAGGAAGTCATGGCCAAGGCCAGCCCGGCGCGCTCCGGCGACTACCTGGCCGGAGTGGCCGCCGCCAGCGATGGCGAGCGGGTCGCCGCGCAGATGGCCCTGGCGGACATCCCGCTCAAGCACTTCCTCGACGAGGCGCTGATCCCCTACGAGGAGGACGAAGTCACCCGCCTGATCATCGACAGTCACGACCGCGCCGCCTTCGCCCCGGTGAGCCACCTCACCGTCGGCGGCCTGCGCGACTGGCTGCTCAGCGAGCTCGCCGACGAAGCCAGCCTGCGCGCCCTGGCCAAGGGCCTGACGCCGGAGATGGCCGCGGCCGTGTCGAAGATCATGCGCGTGCAGGACCTGGTGCTGGTGGCACAGAAGATCCGCGTGGTCACCCGCTTCCGCAACACCATGGGCCTGCGCGGCCGGCTCTCCACCCGCCTGCAACCGAACCACCCCACCGATGAACCGGCCGGCATCGCCGCGAGCATTCTCGACGGCCTGCTCTACGGCAACGGCGACGCCATGCTGGGGATCAACCCGGCCACCGACAGCATCGCTTCCATCTGCGCCATGCTGGAGATGCTCGACGCCATCATCCAGCGCTACGAGATCCCCACCCAGGCCTGCGTGCTGACCCATGTCACCACCTCCATCGCCGCCATCGAGCGCGGCGTGCCGCTGGACCTGGTGTTCCAGTCCATCGCTGGCACCGAGGCGGCCAACGCCAGCTTCGGGGTGAGCCTGAAGATCCTCCAGGAAGGCTACGAGGCGGGCCTGTCGCAAAAGCGCGGCACCCTGGGCAACAACCTGATGTACTTCGAGACCGGCCAGGGCAGCGCGCTGTCCGCCAACGCCCACCACGGCGTCGACCAGCAGACCTGCGAAACCCGCGCCTACGCCGTGGCCCGGCACTTCAACCCCTTCCTGGTGAACACCGTGGTCGGCTTCATCGGCCCGGAATACCTCTATAACGGCAAGCAGATCATCCGCGCCGGGCTGGAGGACCACTTCTGCGCCAAGCTGCTGGGCGTGCCCATGGGCTGCGACATCTGCTACACCAACCATGCCGAAGCCGACCAGGACGACATGGACACCCTGCTGACCCTGCTGGGGGTGGCCGGCATCAACTTCATCATGGGCATCCCCGGCTCCGACGACGTGATGCTCAACTACCAGACCACCTCCTTCCATGACGCCCTCTACGCGCGCCAGAGCCTGGGGCTGAAGCCCGCGCCGGAGTTCGAGGCCTGGCTGGAACGCATGGGCATCCTGGTGCAGAACGATGGCCGGGTGATACTCGGCGAGCAGCTGCCACCCGCCTTTCGCCAGGCCATCGCGCGACTCGCCTGAACCCGTAGGAGAGAAGGATGAAAGACCCACGCCCCACCTCCGGCCACACCGCCAACCCCTGGCAGGAACTGCGCCGCCTGACCCCCGCGCGCATCGCCCTGGGCCGGGCCGGCATCAGCCTGCCCACCCACGCCCAGCTGAACTTCCAGTACGCCCATGCCCAGGCGCGGGATGCCGTGCACCTGCCCTTCGAGCATGCCGAGCTGTCGGCGAAGCTGGCCGAGCGTGGCCGCGAAACCCTGCTGCTGCACAGCGCCGCGAAGGACCGCGACACCTACCTGCAACGCCCGGACCTCGGCCGACGCCTGGATTCCGCGTCAGTGGAGAAACTGCGCCAGCACACCCAGGCCAACCCCGGCGGCTACGACCTGGCCGTGGTAGTGGCCGACGGCCTCTCCGCCCTGGCGGTACAGCGCCATACCCTGCCCTTCCTCGATCGCATGGAAGAACAGGCCCTGGCCGAAGGCTGGTCGCTGTCCCCCGTGGTGCTGGTGCAGCAGGGCCGCGTTGCGGTGGCCGATGAGGTGGCCGAACTGCTGGGGGCGAAGATGGTGGTGATCCTGATCGGCGAACGCCCCGGCCTAAGCTCGCCCGACAGCCTCGGCCTGTACTTCACCTGGGCGCCCCGCGTCGGCCTCACGGACGCCTACCGCAACTGCATCTCCAATGTGCGCCTGGAAGGCCTGTCCTACGGCATGGCCGCCCACCGCCTGCTCTACCTGATGCGCGAGGCCTGCCGCCGGCAACTCTCCGGGGTCAACCTGAAGGACGAGGCCGAAGTGCCGTCGCTGTCCGGCGAGCCCGACCGGGCCCTGGCGGGAAATTTCCTGCTGGCGAGCGACCAACATTGAGGCGCCGATGGCGCTTTTTCGGAAGATCGAGCAAGGGCTTCGGCATTCTGGGCTGAAACAGTGCGGCCGGATCGCGGGAAAATCGCTCACGCCATGCGCACGACCGCTTTAGCGATTTCGGGCCTGACGAAGCAAAGGAAGCGCGTCGTAGGCAGTACTGAGCGTTTGAAGACCAGCGAGCCGTCGCTGTTGGGCCTCGCTGCGCTCGGCGCCAACCTACGGGCCGGGGGCATCACCGCCTGCCAGCACATCAGACTTTTCCACAGGCAGAACCAAGACTCTTCTGATTTCGCGAGCTCGGAATTGGCAGCAGCATCCCGGCGATGTTCCACGGATGCCCGCCGCCTTTCCACTCTCGACACATTGAAGCGGCATCGGCGGTTGGCGTCTCCATAGGCTCACCTGTCACGGCAGGTGGGCTGGAAACCTGAGAGAGCCCGCCATGCCCACCCAATCCGGCCTGCGCTTCACCTTCGACCTGGTCGGCGGCGCGGCGCGCGACGTCTTCGAAGTCGTCTCGTTCGAACTCCACGAAGCACTCTCCGAGACCTTCCACCTCGCCGTCGAACTGGCCTGCGCCAACCCCGCGGTGGACTTCGCCGAGGTGCTCGACCGCCCCGCTCGGCTGACCCTCTGGCACGGCGACACCCCCGTGCGCCACGTGCACGGCGCCGTCTCCGCCTTCGTCCAGGGCGACACCGGCTTCCGCCGCACCCGCTACTCGGCGGTGGTCGAGCCGCGCCTGGCGCGCCTGAAGCTCAGCTCCGACTGGCGCCTCTTCCAGCGCCTCAGCGTCCCGCAGATCGCCGAGGCGGTGCTCAAGGCCCACGGCCTGACCCTGGACTACGAGCAGCGCGTCACCCGCGAGCACCTGGTCCGCGAGTACTGCGTGCAGGCCGGCGACACCGACTACCACTTCATCGAGCGCATCCTGCGCGAGGAAGGCTTCTTCTACGCCTTCCGCCACAGCGCCGACGGCCACCAGCTGGTGCACAGCGACCGCCTGTTCATCCACGGCCGCCTGGGCGGCGAGCCGGTGCAGTACCAGCCCACCCCCGGTGGCGACCAGCCGGTGCCGGCGCTGCACCGCTTCGCCTACGCCGAGAACGTGCGCACCGCGCGGCAGACCCAGCGCGACTACACCTTCAAGCACCCCCGCTACACCCACCAGCACAGCCACGACGGCGCCGACCTGGACCACCAGGGCCGCCGCTACGAGCGCTACGACTACCCCGCCCGCGCCAAGTTCGACGAGGCCGGCAAGCCCTTCGCCGAGCACCGCCTGCGCGGCCACCGCCGCGATGCGCGCCTCGCCCGGGTCGAGGACGATGACCCGCGCCTGCAGCCGGGCATTTCCTTCCAGCTCGCCGGCCACCCGCGCGCGGACCTGAACCGCGGCTGGCGCCCGGTCCGCATCGTCCACCGCGGCGTGCAGCACACCAGCCTGGCCGAAGAGAGCGCCGACGCCCAGCAGGGCACCCACTACCGCTACGCGGCCGAACTGGTCCCGGACGACGCCGAGTGGCGCGCCGAACCGCTGGCCAGGCCGCGTATCGACGGCCCGCAGCACGCCGTGGTGGTCGGCCCGCCGGGCGAGGAGATCTACACCGACGAATACGGCCGGGTGAAGGTCAGGAGGAAATCTACCTCCACGCGCAGAAGGACCAGAACATCCACGTCAACCATGACGAAACCACCTTCGTCGGCCACGACCGCCGCGAGCGGGTGGAGCACGACGAGACCGTCGCCATCGGCCACGACCGCAGCGAAACGGTGGGCCACGACGAACAGGTCGGCATCGGCCAGGACCGGCGCCACGCCATCGGCCAGGACGACGCCCTGACCATCGGCCGCAACCACCACATCCGCACCGGCAAGGACCGCAGCGAAGAGGTGGGCAACCACCGCCGCGACACGACCGCGGCCAACCACTGGGTGAGCATCGGCGGCCACCAGGAACAGACCGTGAAAGGCCACGCCGAGCTGCAGGCCGGCCAGGCCATCCGCCACCGCACGAGGGACTATCAGATACAGGCGGGCGAGGTCCTCATCATCCGGGGGCCTGGTGGGACGATTCGCATCGACGATGCCGGCATCACCCTGGATGCCTTGGCCATCGAATTCAAGGGACCACTGGACGTCGACCCGGCGGGCAAGGGCAACCCCTATGTCATTGACGGCACACCCAACCTCGGGAAAGCCGGCGATTTCTGCCTTGACTGTTTCCTTCGGGCCGCCCGCTCCGGCGGAGCCGTGGTGCCCGTATGATGCTCAACTCACCCCATACCAGCACGCACACCTATTACCTGTTCGACGGCGCATTGCTGCTGGGCACACCACAACTGCCATGGCTGCTGGAACAACCCGGCCGTCACCGACTCTATGAGGACCTGGGCGAACAGGCCGCCAATGTCGGCCCCTGGCTGCCGCCCGCAACCGCACCGCTGCACGAGTTTACCCGTGGCCTTCTTTCGAGCGCCCTCGATCAACGCTTCGCCTGCAGCGGCCTGGTCTGCCAAGCACCTCTTCCCGAACTGCTGGAGCATTTGCGGGCCCTGCGCTACCTGGAAGCCAGGAATGGGCAACGCTACTACTTCCGCTATGCCGATGGACGCGCCTTCAGCGATGTATGGCAAGCCCTCACGCCCGGACAACAAGACGCCACGCTGGGCCCCATCGAGGCCTGGCATCACTCCGACCGGAGCGGCCTTCGCAGTGTCCGCGCGCAGCCTCGGCCCACAGCCGAGGCCTCATTACCTTTGCAACTGCACCCCCGGCAATGGCATGAACTGATCGAGAGCGGCCGAATCGGCGAGCTGTTCGACGCGGCCTGTCGAGCCGATCAGTCCCTACCTCCTCAAGGACAGGCGCGGCAGCGTTACACCTGGACGCAGCAGACCTACGCCTGGCTGCATCGCCTGAAAGTGGACGCCCTATCCGTACAGGTGGCGGCGATCCTGGTCATCTGGCGGACCGCCGGCCTGCTCCTGAAAGAAGAACAGTTCGAGGCCGCCTTGCGTCGGGCGCAGCGCACCGGGGATATCAGCCACGTGCTGGCGTTCGCCTCCCTGGGCACCGGGAGGCCTGTATGAAACGGCTTGCTTCCCCGCTGGCCCTGTTGGGCCTCTGCCTGCAACTGGCGGCCTGCGATAACCGCCAGGATATGGTTCCCGCCGCCCTGACCGGTATCGACCACCTGGCCGACCACCTCAGCGTGCAGGACTTCTCGGTCAATGGCACCGGCGGCTTCCAGGCCGGCAAGGGGGGCAGCGTGGTCTGCTGCGTCAGCCTGCCCCGCAAATGGCACCCCGGGCTGACTGCCGTGGTGAGCTGGAATACCACCAACTGGCGCGACTGCGCCTGGGAGCAACGGACACGTCGGGTGCCGGTGGAGCACTATGACGAGGTCGGCCATATCTGGACCCACTTCCTCGCCGATAGCTCGGTGCGCGTGGTGTCCTCCGACATCGGCCCCGGCATCTATGGCCCCAATCCCGACTATCCCGGCCCTTACGATCTGATTCCCCAGAAGGAGCCGTGGAAGGTCTATCCCGCTCCGAGCACCCATTGTCCGCCGCAAGCTCAACCCACTGTCATGGAGCGACTGGAATGAACGAACGCTTCAATCTCCATCCACAAGGCCCCACGCCCCACATAACGCCCCTGTTTCCCCAATGCCTGCCAAGGACCGAGCGCTGCGAAATCGACCTGCAGATCGGCATCTTCTTCGACGGCACCGGCAACAACCAGGACTGGGATGAGGCCACGGGCGGCAACCCCGGCCTGGGCATGACCCAGCGCCAGGCGCGTAAGGACAGCAATGTGGTACGCCTGTATCGGGCCTACCCGGAAAAACCCTTGGATGGCCATTTCCGACTGTACGTCCCCGGTGTCGGCACCCCTTTCCCGGAAATCGGCGAGGACACTCCCGCCCCCTTCGGCGCCGCCATGGGCAGTGGCGGCGATGGACGCATCAACTATGCACTGCTGCGCGTGCTGGACTTCATACAACGCGGCATTTCCGACAACCGCCCCCGCTATTCGCAAGGCACCCTTTTGGCGCTGTGCCGCAATGGCACGCGCACCTTGAACAGGCTGGGCAGCTATTCCCCCCTGGTCGGCGGCTTTGAGGACTCGCGGGCGCTGGATGCCGTGGGCATGCGCACCGTCGGCGGCCTGCTGTGCCATGCCAATGGCGAGCGCGCCCATGCCGAGGCCTTCTACCGCCAGCAGACCCGGGCACTGGCCGAGCGGATCGCCCTGATCGCCAAACCCAAGCTCGTCGACATCACTATCGATGTCTTCGGTTTTTCCCGAGGTGCGGCCCAGGCGCGGGTGTTCTGCAACTGGCTGAACGCGATGTTCGTGGATGGCCGGCTCTGCGGCGTGCCGACCCGGCTGCGCTTTCTTGGCATCTTCGACACCGTGGCCTCGGTGGGGGTGCCCAACAGCGCCGGGGGCGACGGCCATTTCGCCTGGGCCAAGGCGGAAACCCTGCGTATTCCCGCCAACATCCATCAGTGCGTCCACTACATCGCCATGCATGAGAACCGCGCCTCCTTTCCCCTGGAGAGCGTCCGCAACCAGGACGGCAGCCTGCCCCGCAACTGCCAGCAGTTCGCCCTGCCGGGCATGCACTCGGATGTCGGCGGCGGCTACCTGCCGCAGGAACAGGGGCGTGGCCCCAGCGGCGAGCCCAGCGATGTGTTGTCGCAGATTCCCTTGGAGCTGATGTACCAGGCGGCAAGGGAAGCACTGGTCCCGCTGGATAGAGCATTAGCCATGGAGGGCTTGTATGATCCCTTCGAGATCAACCCCAACGTCCACCAGGCCTACGACGCCTTCATGGCCGCCACCTCGCCCCGGGCCACCACGGCCCAGTGGCTTATCCCCTACCTGGCCTGGCGCTACCAGGTGCGCACCGTCTATGCCGCCCAGCTGTCCTGGGTGAAGCGTGCCAATGTCCGGGATCACAAGGACCTGGCCGGGGCCAACCGGACCTTGCTGGAGGATATCGCCGCACTCGAAGGCCTCACCCCGGAAGAGGTGAAGGTCTATCGCTACAACCCCCAGGGCTTCAGCGGCGTCCTGTTGCAAAAGGCCGCCCGGCGCCAACTGCTGGCCCCGGAAGCCGCCGATGTGCTCACCCACCTCAAGGCGCACTCCCCATTGGCTACGGCGGCCAACCCGGAGCGGCACACGCCCCAGGCCTTCCTGTTCGCCAACTACCTGCACGACTCCTATGCCGGCTTCAGGATCGCCGGGCGCTGGGAGTTGCAGGGCTACCTGCGCTATCGCCGTGTCTATCGCGGTAGCGACGATCCGCTTACCAATGCGCCGCCCACCGAGCAGCAGCAACGCGAAGCCGCCCAGCGGGAATACGAAGCGCAGAGGCGCGCTGCAGAACAGCATCGACATGGGCAAGTTGTTCGATGGCCCCTGGTAAACGGCCGGGAACTTCCTGCTGACGGGTACAAATGACTGATAGCCGGGGAGTTGGCCACGTATCGGCCAGACGGCATTGAAAATGGCCCCGAGCTGCACGGTTGCGCCTCGTAAACCGCGCCTCCTCGACCATCCTTGCCTTGTCTGGTGCCGGCTCGCGAATCCACAAGGAGCAAGGGGGGCAAGGATGCAAATCAAACGCTTGCTTGGATTGCGCTTTCAATTGGCTTTGGTGCAGGATCGAATCGCTTCGCTGGCACAGCATCTGCATTGCGAACATTGCCCCAACCACTGACATCGAGGCCCATCATGCGCATCGTCCAAGCCACCCTGGAGCACCTGGACCTGCTTACGCCGCTGTTCGTGAAGTACCGTGAGTTCTACGGTGAACTGCCGTTCCCGGAGTCCTCGAGGAAGTTCCTGGAAAAGCGCCTGAGCCGCCAGGAATCCGTGATCTACCTCGCCCTCGCCGATGAAGACGAGCGCCTCTTGGGCTTCTGCCAGCTCTACCCGAGCTTCTCCTCGCTGGCGTTGAAGCGCGTCTGGATCCTCAACGACATCTATGTTGCCGAAGACGCTCGCCGCCAACTGGTGGCCGACCGCCTGCTGCAGACGGCGAAGAAGATGGCGCGCGAGACCAACGCCGTACGCATGCGCGTCTCCACCAGCGTGAGCAACGAGGTGGCGAAAAAGGTGTACGAGTCCATCGGTTTCCACGAAGACACCGAGTTCAAGAACTACATCCTGCCGATCAACAGCGACTGACACCGGCCCCCGCCCGGACCTCCTGGTCCGGGCGCTTCCGGCCTAGCCCAAGCCCAGCCACAGGCCAAGCAACAGGGGCAGCCCCAGCATCAGGGCAACGGCCAACCGCCATGACTTGCCGCGCCTGTGTGCGGGGCGCTGCCGACGCGCCTGCACCAGCGGCCGCTCCAGGGCCAACTGGAATTCCGACAACGCTTCGAAGCGCGCCCCGGGGTGCGGCGCCAGGGCCTTGGCCAGCACACCGTCCCAGCCTTCAGGCAGGCCCGCGAGCGTTCCGGCAAGCGGCACGTAGCGGCCGGTCTGGCCGTCTTCGGGCCGCGCCGCCTCCGGCCATTGCCCACTGAGCAGCCAATAGGCCAGCGCCGCCAGGGCGAACTGGTCGGCGCTGCCATCCAGCGCGCGGCCGTGCCGCAGCTCGGGCGCCAGGGGCACCGCCCGAGCGGGAGCGGTCTGGCGAGCGACGCCCGGCAGGATGGCAGCGAACTCCGGCAACAGCAGCAGGCGACCGTCCTCGTCCACCAGTATCTGCCGGGGATTCAGCCAGAGTCCCTGCATGCCTCGCCGCTGCAGCGAGCGGACCGCCTCGATGAGCTGAACCACCAGGCCGAAGGTGGCCTCGGCATCCAGCGGACCGTTGCCCTCCTGCCGCCGCGCCAGGCTCCGGGCACCCTCGGCAGGCAGGGCGAAGAGCTGGAAGGCATGGTGGCGGCCCCGGCGTGGCGACAGCACCTGGGGCAAGGTCGCCACCGGGCTGCGCCGCAATACCCATTCGCGCTGCCAGAAAGCTTCATCGGCATCCCCCTCGGCCAGCCAGAGCAACGCCTCGCGCCCCTCCTCCATGGCGCGGAACAACCGCCCCGGGGGCCCGTAGTCGCAGGGTGCGAGCAGTGTCCAGCCATCCACGTGCATGCCCGGCACAGCCTCCTCCAGCTTCGGCCAGTGGCCGCCGACTGCCGCGGGCGGCAGGCAATGGCGCTCTCCGGGCAGGACCAGGGCAGCCGCGCCGGGAGCGCCCAGCAGCGGCTCCAGCAAGTCAGCCAACTGGCCGGGCTGCAGGCCGGCGCCGGCGTTGCACAGGGCACCCAGGTCAGCCACTTCCAGCAAGGGCTGGGGCGCCATCAACAAGGGCTGGGGCGGCGCCAGCGGCAGGCTGTGCTGGATCACCGCCAGCTCCGCCTGGCTGCCCAGGGGATTGTCGCGTCCGACCAGGCCATCGGCCTGTCCGTCGAGGAATCGCACCAGCCCGATGGCGCCAGCCTGGAGGAAATGCGCCTCGCCGTCCTGCACCAGCAGCAGGCCGGCGCTCAACTCCGGCACCACCTCGCCGGCCTGGCGGCGGCGGAACAGCTGCAGGTTGAGCGCCGCCAGCACCTGCCTCGCCGCCTGGGTTTCGCTCCAGCCCTCGGGCGTACAGCCATAGTCGGCAAATACGGCGTCCAGATACTGCCCCAGCATTTGCACAACATTGGTGCAGGAACGCCCCCAGAGCAGGGCCACCAGCAGCAGCGGCGGGCGCCCGCGCCGCCCCGCCACCCAGGCTGCGCGGGCACGGGCCGCCTGGGTGGGCAGGTCCAGCCCGTGCCCCTGGGCGAGGCTCACGGCGGGGTGTTCCAACAACTGCAATGACATGGGCCTATCCTGAATCCGGGAAATCACTGGAAACAGTTGCAGCCTTCATGCCGCTCGCCATTCGGCCAAGGACTCGTCGTGCCCGCGAGACTTCCCCCTATAATGCGTCAGTCACAGCCCCCACCCGCCGCACCCATCCACAAGGCGTCTCATGGATTTCAACCCGATCGACCTCATCCTTCACCTGGACCAATACCTCAACCTGCTGGTCACCAACTATGGAACCTGGATCTACGCCATCCTCTTCCTGGTCATCTTCTGTGAGACGGGCCTGGTGGTAACGCCATTCCTCCCCGGCGACTCCCTGCTGTTCATCGCCGGCGCGGTCAGCGCCGGTGGCGCCATGGACCCCTGGCTGCTCGGCGGCCTGCTGATGCTCGCCGCCATCAGCGGCGACAGCCTCAACTACCTGATCGGCCGCACCGCCGGCGAACGCCTGTTCAGCAACCCGAATTCGAAGATCTTCCGCCGCGACTACCTGCAGCGCACCCATGAGTTCTATGACCGCCACGGTGGCAAGACCGTGACCCTGGCGCGCTTCCTGCCGATCGTGCGGACCTTCGCCCCCTTCGTCGCCGGCGTGGGCCGCATGCCCTACCCGCGCTTTTTCGCCTTCAGCGTGCTGGGCACCATCCTCTGGGTGGGCGGCCTGGTGACCCTGGGCTTCTTCTTCGGCAACGTGCCCTTCATCAAGCAGAACCTGTCGCTCATGGTGATCGCCATCATCGGCATCTCCATGCTGCCGATGGTAATCAGCATGGTCCGCAACCACTTTCGGCCTTCCGCCAAAGGCGTAGGCCACTCGGGCTGACCCCGGTCCCATGTGGTCCTACCGCACCTGGCGCCGCCGGCGCATCCTCGCCCGCAACCCGGTCGACCCGCAGCAGTGGGCGGCCGTGCGCCGGCGCCTGCCGATACTCGACGGCCTGGACGAAACCGAAGACCAGCGCCTGCGCGAGCGCAGCGTGCTCTTCCTGCATGACAAGCGCATCACCGCCCTGGCCGGCGTCGAGCTGTCCCGGGAAGACCGCCTGCTGCTCGCCGCCCAGGCCCAGCTCCCCCTGCTGCACCTGCCGGACCTCGACTGGTACCAGGGTTTCCACGAACTGGTCCTCTATCCCGATGACTTCGTCAGCCCCCAGCGCCACCGCGACGCCGCCGGCGTCGAGCATGAATACGACGACGAGCGCAGCGGCGAATCCTGGCAGTTCGGCCCGGTCATCCTCGCCTGGCCCGGCGTGCAGGCCAGCGGCGGCTGGGACGGCTACAACCTGGTGATCCACGAGCTGGCACACAAGCTCGACATGCTCAGCGGCGGGCCCAATGGCCTGCCGCCCCTGCACCGGGACATGCGCCAATCCGACTGGGCACTGGCGATGAAAAGCGCCTTTGATGAGATGAACGCCCAGCTCGACCGCGACCCCGATGCCGAAACGCCCATCGACCCCTACGCCGCGGAAGACCCGGCGGAGTTCTTCGCCGTCACCAGCGAATACTTCTTCACCGCCCCGGACCTGCTGGACCAGGCCTTCCCCGCCGTCTACCGCCAGCTCCAGGCCTTCTACCGCCAGGACCCGCTGGGTCGTCTGAAACGACTTCAGGACAATCATCCGGACTATCGCGACGCGACCAACGGATAAGTAGAACGGCGTGGCATCGGTGTGGGAATGTGCCTATAATCGCGCCCACTTTTTTGGCCCCACCTTTGGGAGTTGACCATGAGCTACAGCAAGATCCCGGCCGGCAAAGACCTGCCGAACGACATCTACGTCGCGATCGAGATTCCGGCCAACCACGCGCCGATCAAATACGAAATCGACAAGGACAGCGACTGCCTGTTCGTCGACCGCTTCATGGCCACCCCGATGTTCTACCCGGCCAACTACGGCTACATCCCCAACACCCTGGCTGACGACGGCGATCCCCTGGACGTGCTGGTCGTCACCCCCTACCCGGTGGCTCCGGGCGCCGTGATCCGCGCCCGTCCGGTCGGCGTCCTGCACATGACCGACGAAGCCGGCGGCGACGCCAAACTGCTGGCCGTGCCCCACGACAAACTGAGCGTCCTCTACAAGGACGTGAAGGAATACACCGACCTGCCGGCCCTGCTGCTGGAACAGATCAAGCACTTCTTCGAGAACTACAAGGACCTCGAGAAAGGCAAGTGGGTGAAGGTAGAAGGCTGGGGCAACGCCGACGAAGCCCGCGCCGAAATCACCAAGGCGGTTGCGGCTTACCAGAAGTAAGACCCGCGATTCCGTCCTGCAGACAACGCCCGTATCCATCGATACGGGCGTTGTCGTTTCAGGCCCTCATACCCGCCGCCGGGTATCCGACGGACGCTCGCCATAGGCCTTTCGGTAATCCACGGCGAACTGCCCCAGATGGACGAAGCCCCAGCGCGAGGCGATCTCGGTGATCGACGCCGCCTGCTCCGGCTCGAGGAGCGCCTCCCGCACCCGCTGCAGGCGGACCTCCTTCACGTAGCGCATCACCCCGATATCGCGCCATTGCCGAAAAGCCCTCTGCAGGGTCCGGACACTGCAGTGGGCTGCGGCGGCGATCGCCGCCAGCGTCAGCGGCTGCCCGGCCTGTTCATCGATGAAGGCCATGGCGCGCCTCAGGCAGGCCGGGGCGATGGCGCCGGCCGTTCCAGGCAGCGCGGCCAGGCGGTCCGCGACCAGGTGCATGATCAGCAGTTCTTCCGCACGCGGCAGCAGCATCGCCCTCAGGCTCTCCGGCGTATCGGGGTGCAGCAATTGCCGCAGCATCTCCACGGACGCCAGCCAGCGATCGCGCTGCCCCGGCGCCGCCAGCACGCAGGAAGACAGTCCTCCGGGCAACGACCGGCCGGACAGGCGCCGCCAGAACTCATCGACCCGCCGCGCATCGATACGCACGCCCATCTGCACGTTGTCCAGGCTGTAGCGGTAGCTCGATCGCGCATCCCGGGCGATGACCACGGTCGAGCCGGCCCTCCCCCTGTGTTCGAGGCTTCCGCTGCGGATATCCGCGCGCCCCGCCAGCGTGGTGAGCACCAGGACGAAGTCCTCGAAAACCTCCGGCTCGATCGAGATGTCCGCCCCGTAGGTGAACCAGGACAGCGCAACGCTCTCGCCCTGCAGCCGGGACATGCTGGCGGGCCAACGACGCTGGCGAGCCGCGTGGAAACGGTAGGGACAATACACCCGGCCGACTTCTTCACGGGCGCGCTCCAGGTCCGTGGATTCGAACACCAGCGCGCTGCGCGGAATATCGCCAAGGCGCAACGACGAGCCTGACGACGTGGCTGGCGGGCGGGGATGGGAAAACGAGGTGTTCACGTTCTGCTTCCTCCATGGCGCGAGGATCTGGCCTGTGGAAAAAGGGCGCGTTTCCGATGCGGATGGCGCCCGATAGATAGCCGGCCCGCTGACGCCCGGCCGACCATGAGGCCCTGTCGCCTACCGATGGAGCCTTGCGTAGAACCATGAAACCTTCACTCAGGAAAAACTATACGGCCTACATCAACGGTGGATTCGTTCCGTCCCACGGAGCGGTGTTCGCCGCCACCAACCCGGCCACCGGCGAGCACCTCGCCGACATCGCCCGCTGCGATGCCGCCGACGTCGCCACGGCGGTCCAGGCCGCGCAACGGGCCCTGCCCGGCTGGAAGGCCACCAGCTACGAGGAACGCGCCGCCTTGCTGAACCGGCTTGCCGACGCCCTGGAGAAGGAACTCCCGCGCCTGGCGCTGATCGACGCCCTGGACGTTGGCCGGCGCGTCGCCGAGACCCGCCTGGACCACCAGAAAGCCATCGCCCAGTACCGCTACTTCGCCGGCGCGATCCTGACCCACGAGGGCTACGGGCGACCGATCCCGGACGGCTACCTGATGGTCAAGCGCGACCCCATCGGTGTGGTCGGGCAGATCATCCCGTGGAACGTGCCGGCGCTGATGGTCGCCCTCAAGGTGGCCCCGGCACTGGCGGCGGGCAATACCCTGGTGCTCAAGCCCGACGAGAACGCCTCGCTGTCCACCCTGGAGTTCGCCGAGATCGCCGGCGGCATCTTCCCTCCGGGGGTCATCAACGTGGTGCCAGGCTTCGGCGAGGAAGTCGGCGCCGCCCTGACCGCCCACCCGCAGGTGGCCAAGCTGGCCTTCACCGGCAGCCCCGAGGTCGGCCGCATCATCGCCCACGCCGGGGCCGAACGGCTGGTGCCGGTGTCCCTGGAACTGGGCGGCAAGAGCCCCAACATCGTGTTCCCGGATGCCGAAAACCTCGACGCGGTGGTGGATAACGCCCTGTTCGCCGCCATGTACTGCAATGGCCAGTCCTGCCTGGCCGGAACCCGCCTGTTCGTTCACGACGACCTCTACGCGTCCTTCGTGGACAAGCTCGCCAGCGCCGCCGCCCGCATGAAGGTCGGCAACCCGCTGGACGAATCGGTGCACCTCAGTTGCCTGATATCCGCCAAGCAGGGGAAGCGGGTGCTGGAGTACATCGGCATCGGCAAGGAAGAAGGGGCCAAGGTCCTGTTCGGCGGCGAGCGCGAGCCCGTCGCGGGCTGCGAGGCCGGCTACTTCATCCAGCCCACACTGCTGGAGGTCCGCCACGGCATGCGCGTGGCCCAGGAGGAAATCTTCGGGCCGGTACTCAGCATCATCCGCTGGAGCGATTACCAGCAGATGCTGAAGGAAGCCAACGGCGTCCCCTATGGACTCGCCGCCGGTATCTATACCGCCGACCTGGAAAACGCGATGCGCACCGCCGACGCGCTGGAAGCCGGCTCGGTCTGGATCAACCAGTACTTCAACCTCAGCAGCGGCGTTCCCTTCGGTGGGGTCAAGGAAAGCGGCATCGGCATCGAACACGGCCGTGAAACCCTGAACCTCTACTCGCGGGTGAAGTCGGTCACCGTCCGCAACCGCGTGATCGAACCCTGGTACCTGGGTTGACCTTCGATTCCCCGGCGCCGCCACAGGCGGCGCCGGCCAGGAGACGATCCATGAATACACCTGAATTCCATGACATCCGCGCCGCCGTCACCCGCGGCAAGGGTGAGCCGTTCAGGCTCGAGGCAGCCCGCCTGCGGGCCCCGCGGGGCGACGAGGTGCTGGTGCGCATCGTCGCCAGCGGCCTCTGCCATACCGACCTGATCATCCGCGACCAGTACTATCCCGTGCCCCTGCCGGCGGTACTGGGGCACGAAGGGGCGGGCATAGTCGAAGCCATAGGTCCGCAAGTCAGCACCCTCGCCGTCGGCGACCACGTGGTACTGACCTACGGCCACTGCGGCCATTGCCTGCCCTGCAGCGCCGGACATACCTCCTATTGCACTGACTTCTACGCCCACAACTTCGGCGGGGCCGACCCGCACGGCAACTGCGCCATCGTCGACGCCAACGGCGAGCCCCTGCACGACCACTTCTTCGCCCAGTCCTCCTTCGCGACACTCGCCCTGAGCCGCGAAAACAACGCCATCAAGGTGTCGAAGGACGCGCCCCTGGAACTGCTCGGGCCACTCGGCTGCGGCATACAGACCGGCGCCGGGGCCGTCATCAACGCGCTCAAGGTGTCCCCCGGCAGCCGCTTCCTCGCCCTGGGCGCCGGTGCGGTCGGGCTGTCCGCCGTGCTGGCGGCCAGGCTCGCCGGTGCCGCGACCATCATCGCGGTGGACCGGGTTCCCAGCCGCCTGGAGTTGGCCCGGGAGATCGGCGCCACTCATGCGCTCGACAGCGGGAAGCCCGACTGGGTCGAGGCCATCCGGGACATCGCCGGCGGCGGCGTGGATTTCGCCCTCGAGTCCACCGGACGCCCGGCCATCCTGGCCCAGGGCGTAGCGGCCCTGGCACCGCTGGGCGTACTGGGCGTGGTGGGCGCCTCGCCGCAAGGCACCCAGGCCGCGTTCGACCTCAACGACCTGATGATTGCGGGCAAGAGCATTCGCGGCATCTGCGAGGGCGACAGCGTGCCGCGCAAATTCATCCCGGAGCTGGTCGAGTTGCACATGCAGGGCCGCTTCGCCTTCGACCGGCTGGTGAAGTTCTACCCCTTCGACGCGATCAACCAGGCCGCCGCGGACAGCGAGGCAGGCGTGACCCTGAAGCCGATCCTGCTCATGGACGGCCATAGATCCGCCCCCTGAACACCCTTATCAGGACCTGAAAATGACCACACTCTATCGCGGCATGGACCGCGCGACGCTCGATGCGGCCTACAACAACTCCGCAGCGGTCGCGGACTTCCCCGCCATCCTCGCCGACTTCCAGTCCCGCAGCGCGCAGCTCTACGCCAGCACGGCCTGCCGGCGCAACCTGCGCTACGGCGTTCGCCCAAGGGAGCGCTACGACTGGATTCCCTGCGGCAGGACCGATGCCCCCACCTTCGTCTTCATCCATGGAGGCTACTGGCAGAACTGCACCAAGGAGGATTTCGCCTTCATCGCCAGCGGCCCCCTCGCCAGCGGCTTCAACGTCGTGCTGGTGGAATACACCCTGGCGCCGGAAGCCTCCATGAGCCGGATCGTCGGCGAAATCGGCAACCTGCTCGACCACCTCGCCGCGGACCGCGATCACCTGGGCTGCGCGGGCCGTCCATTGGTGCTCAGTGGGCACTCGGCCGGCGGCCACCTGACAGCCCAGCATCGCGCGCACCCGCTGGTGAGCACCGCGTTGCCAATCAGCCCGCTGGTGGACCTGGAGCCGATCAGCCTGTCATGGCTCGACGAAAAACTGCGCCTCACGGCACAGGAGATCCAGGCTTACAGCCCGCTGCGCCACATCGGCGCGGGCGCGCCCACCCTGGTCGCCGTGGGCGCCGCCGAATTGCCGGAACTCGTCCGCCACGCGGATGAATATGCAATGGCATGCAAGGCCGCCGGTGAAACCGCCACGCTGATCCACGTGCCGGACTGCACGCACTTCTCCGTACTCGATGACCTGGCACGGGCGGACGGCGTGCTGCTGGGTGCCCTGGCCGCAATGCCCGGGCGCTGAAGTACGTTTAGAAGTGGCGGCGGCGCTGGAGATTTGCTAAAGTCCGCGCCCGCGCAGAGCTAAACGCCTGATGCGCAAAGAATTCTTAAGGCGGCCGGGGCTTACCAAAAATGAGCCCTGGCCACCCAATGAAAGCCGGCCACAAGCCGGCTTTTTAATGCCCGGAGAAAAGTTGCCGGGCGACCAATGCCGAACCAGACTCCCCCGACGGAATACCCTCCGCACTTCACCAATCGCCCGCCATGAACCTCGACGCCATCGCCACCCTGGAACAGCAACTGACCGCCGCCCTGGAAAACCCGCCGGCTGAAACGCGCCGCATCTTCCATGGTCGCGGCCGGCGCTGGCCTGGGCTGGAGCAGGTCACGGTCGACTGGCTGCAGGCGGTGGTGCTGGTGTCCTTGTTTCGCGAGCCGGGCGAAGACGAGCTCGCCGGGCTGAAAGCGATGCTGGCGCGGCTGGCGCAGTCGCCGGTGTGGCAGCGCAGCGGCGCGCGGAGCCTGCTGCTGCAGCATCGCTATCGGCTGGAGAGCACCGTCGAGCTGCTCTGGGGCGAAGGTGTGGATGAATGCGTGGTCAGCGAAGGCGGGCTGCGTTTCAAGCTGGACCTGGGCAAGAAGCAGAACAACGGGCTGTTCCTCGATATGCGCTACGGTCGTGATTGGGTTCGTGCCCACTCGCAAGGCAAGCGGGTGCTCAACCTGTTCGCCTACACCTGCGGCTTTTCCGTGGCCGCCATTGAGGGCGGTGCCGGGCATGTGGTGAACCTGGATATGGCCAGCTCGGCGTTGAGCCGTGGGCGGGACAACCATCGGCTGAATGGCCATGACCTCGATCGGGTGAGTTTTCTCGGCCATGAGCTGTTCAAGTCCTGGGGCAAGGTGAAGAAGGGCGGGCCCTATGACCTGGTGATCATCGACCCGCCGTCTTTCCAGAAGGGCAGCTTTGCATTGACCCGCGACTACCAGAAGATCCTCCGCCGCCTGCCGGAGTTGCTGACCGAGGACGGAGAGGTGCTGGCCTGTGTGAATGATCCGGCCATCGGGCCGGATTTCCTGATCCAGGGGATGGCGGCGGAAGCGCCGGAGCTGCGCTTCGTGGAGCGGCTGGAGAATCCGCCGGAGTTCGCCGATATCGACCCGGATGCGGGGTTGAAGGCGTTGGTGTTTCGGCGGGGGTAGTCAAAGCTTCCCTCTCCCCCGGCCCCTCTCCCGCAAGCGGGAGAGGGGTGACTCGCGCCGGCATGGCCCTGCCCCTGCACCACCTGTAGGGGCGAATTCATTCGCCAAGCAGGACGCAGTCCTGCCGTAGGTTGGCGCCGAGGAACGAGGCCCAACACCGCGCGAGCTCACCCCCGCCCTGCCTCAGGCCAGGCCTAGAACGGCACCGTCAGCTTCAACCAATACGCATCCCCTTCCGCACGGTTGCGCACGCCGGTTTCCTGTTCCCATTTTGCGGTGAGGAACCAGCCGTCCTTGTTGCTGTACATGATCGACGGGCCGATGGAGAAGGCGCGGCCCTTGTTGTCGTCGATGCGCTCACCGTGCTGGCGGTCGTCGGTGGTCTGCCGGTAGAAGTAGCCGCCCACGCCCAGCACCCAGCCATTGCCGAGGCCCCAGCCCACGGCGTAGTCGAAGTGGAATTCCTGGCCGGAGCGGTAATCGGTGGCGGAGTTCTCCAGGTTGAAGTCGTACATCAGCTTGACGCTGGCATTGAGGCCGGCGGGGGCGACGTGGGAAATGGCCAGCACCGGCTCCACGGTCCAGTAGTTGCGGCCGATATTGGCCAGATCGTCGCGGTCGTATTCGCCGGTTGGGGCGATGAAGTCCAGAGCGAGGATGCTGTGCAGCTTGTCGCTGTGATGAAAGCCCAGGGCCGGGCCGAAGATGACGTCGCCCAGGCCTTTCTTATGCTCGGACTGGCCATTCACTTCCACCTTCAGGTCGACGAAGGGCACCAGGGCGGCGAAGGCCAGGTTGCCGCCGAACACCTCCTGCTCGGTGACCCAGATCAGGCGCGGCGCGATGACGTTGGCACGCACGCGGAAATCCACCGGCAGGCTCTCGCCATCGTTGCCGCGCAGGGTGTCGGCCTCGTAGTGGGTGGAGAAGACCTGGCCGTACAGGCCCGGCGGCGGCATGGCGCCGGACATGTAGTTCTCGGCGCCCATCGGGTAGGTGGAGCCGCCGCCTTCGGTGGCATGGACGACAGGACCGAGGGTGGCGAGGATGCAGCAGGACAGGACACGCAAATTGGTGCTCATCGGCAATACCTTGTTGTTTTTATGGGCGTGAGCCGCCGTCCGCGCCCTTGGCGCGGAGCGTCGGATAGAACGGGTCAGATGCGTTTGAAGAGGGCTGAGCGGGTGCTCTCGCCGGCGCCATCGGCGGCGGTGAGGAAGCGCTCCATGAAGATGTCGCGCTCGAACAGCCGGCCCTGCATCAGGGCGGTGATGGCGGCGTCGATCATCGGCGGCGGGCCGCAGAGGTAGGCCTTGTGCCCGGCGAAGCGGCCGTCGAAATGCTGCTTCGCCGCGTCGTGCACGTAGCCGCGGAATCCGCTCCACTCGCTGTCTTCGGCGGCCTGGCTGAGGGACGGCACGTAGGTGAAGTTCTCGTGCTCTTCCGCCAGGCGCTCGAACAGCTCGCGGTTGTAGAGCTCGGCGCGGGTGCGGGCGCCCTGGAACAGCGTCATGCGCCGGGTGTCGCCCTGCTCCAGCAGGTCGAGGATCATCGACTGCGGGCTGGACAGCCCCGAGCCTCCGGCGATGAAGATCAGGTCCCCCGGCTGCGAAGCGCGCACGAAGAACTGGCCGTAGGGGCCGGAGAGTTCCAGGGCATCGCCCACCTTCAGCTCGCGGTGGATGAAGCCGGTGGCCTGCCCCCCCTCCACCAGGCGCACATGCAATTCCACTTCGTCCGGGCGGCTCGGCGGGTTGGCCAGGGAAAAGGCGCGGGTGCCCTCGATGCCGGGAATCTGCAGGTTGATGTACTGCCCGGCCTGGAAGTCCATGGGCCGGTCCAGCTTCAGGCGCAGGCCCTTGATGGTGGGCGAGAGGTCGTCGAGGGCGAGCACTTCGGCACGATAGTCCTGCACGGCATGACCGGCGAAGTCCGGGTCGACGTCGATATCGGCCTCGATCACCAGGTCGCTCTGCGGCATGGCACAGCAGGCCAGCACCTTGCCCTCGTCACGCTCCATGTCCATCAGGGCGAAGGGCGAGGCGGCGCCGACGTCCACCTCCCCTTCCAGCACCTGCAGCTTGCAGGTGGCGCAGGTGCCGTGGCCGCAGGCGAAGGGCAGCCAGACGCCCTGGCGCAGCGCGGCCTGGAGGATGGTCTGGCCTTCTTCGACTTCGATCTGCTCGCCGGTGGGTTCGATAGTGACCTGGTAGCTCATGGCGATCTCCTCAGTTGAAGCTGCCGTCGAGGCCGTCCAGGCCGGGGGTGGACAGGTGCAGCAGGCTCTTGTGGCCGACGCCGTTGGCGGCCAGCCCCGCCTGCCAGTCGGGAGAGAAGTCGGCATCATCGAGGCGCCAGCCGACCTGGGCGAAGTCGACCTTTGCCGCATCCGGGTGCGGGGCGATGGCGGGTTTCACCACCTGCTCGATGAAGTCGCCGAAGGGCATGTCCGGCGGCAGCGGCAGGGTGAAGGGGGCGCAGAACATCAGGTGGCGTTCCCAGCAGAGGTACACCAGTTGCAGGCCGTTGAAGTTTTCCTGGCGGTCCAGGGATTGCGCCGCATAGGCGCCGATGGCAGTCACGGGCATGACGCTGTCCTTCTTGTAATGGGGTTGAAGGCGGGCGCGCTGCGCCCGCCGCAGGATTCAGCCGGCCTTGGCGATGTCGGCGGGCTTGTCGCCCTGCCACTGGCGCCAGCGCTGGTGCTCGGGCGAGTCCTGGTAGTCGAAGTTGTCCTGGCCGAAAGCGATGTTGTAGTAGTCGCGCACCACGCTCTCGACGTCGCCGCCGCCGCAGTTGCCCTGGAGGATCTGGTGCACCGGCAGCCAGGCCTGGACGTACTTCTCCGGCTCGAACTGGAAGATGTCGCAGCAGCCGTCGGAGCAGAAATGGAAGCGCTCGCCGCCGTGCAGCACGCTGCGGTGGCTCAGGGTGGTGTCGGCGTCCGGCTCGGTGAAGGACAGCGGGATCTGGCAGACCTGGCAGAGCATCGGCAGCGCGTTGTTGTAGAAGCGCTCGCCGCGGGCCTGCATCTCGCGCCAGTGCTCGTAGCGCGGGCGGTAGATGCGGTCGAAGGTGTCCGGGTACTTGGCGGAGAGCCAGTCCAGTTCCTCGTCCGTGGGGATCCAGGTATGGAAGTTGGTGGCCTGGCTGTACTGGTAGAAGATCGACCAGGCCTGGTGGCTGATGTGCTGCTTGCCGATGGTGGTCTGCTCGACGTACTTGGGCGGGCGGATGCCGTAGCGCTCCAGGTCCTTGAACAGCGCGCCGCCGGCCTGCTCGTAGTACACCTCCCAGGCCTCGGCCCAGGACATGACCTTATTCGGCAGCATGTAGTCCATCATCATTCCCACCAGGGTCAGCAGGCGGTAGCCACGCCAGAACCACTTGTCGATCCAGCGCTGGATGATCGGCACGTTGTCCTCGTGCTGCTCCAGCAGGAACTTGATCACTTCCAGGCCGAGGGTCATGTGCCGCGCCTCGTCGGACTGCGCCGAGAAGCCGAAGGTGACGGTGGCCATGTCGCCGTTGTAGGCGGCGCCGGACATGAAGGGCACGAACAGCAGGTTGGTCAGCACGTACTCGAAGCTGAACGAGATCGCCGTGAGGAACTCGAAGGGGCCGGCGGTGCGGGCGTCCTCGAAGAAGGACTTGGGCACCGAGAGGAACCACACCCGGTCATGCATGTGGGCGAAGTCATGCAGGCCGTTGAAGTGCTTGTTGTAGTGGCTCATGGCGTGGACCTGGGTCTGCACGTGGCGCAGCTCGTCGATCGCCTGCATCTGGCAGGCGACCCGCGCCCCGGCGCCGCCGAAGTGCCGGCCGACGCGGGCAAACCCTTGGTAGGCCTGGTACTCCAGCGGGGTCACGCCGCAGAGGAACAGCTTCAGCGCGTTGACGTAGCGCGCGTCGGACAGGTTGGTATGGCCATTGTTCTGGGCGAAGGCGTCGAAGATGGCATAGAGCTTCTTCTCCTTCTCGGCCTGGTACTTCCAGTAGGCGTCCATGGTCAGGCGGAAGGGGTCCTCCCACTTGTCCCAGTCGGTGATCCTGATGCCCTCGAAACGCTCAAAGGGATAGATGTCGTCCTTGCTCTGGTAGCTCGGCTCCCAGGCCAGGTCGCGGGTCAGGCAGCGGTATTTGTCTTTCTGGTTCAGGCGTTTGGCGGCCATGGCGGCTCTCCCGATTCTTGTCGTTATGGGCGGGTTCAGTTCCAGTGCAGGGCGAAGCGGTCTTCGTCCTCCTCGACGTTGCCGCCGAGGGTGATGACGTCGATCAGCATTTCCTGCACGTCCCATTCACGGCCGAGCCTTTCCTCCACCGTGGCACGGTTGATTTCCAGCCGGCCTTCGGCCTGGACGCGGATCATGGCCGGCTGGTGCTGGATCTCGGCGTGGGGGTTGTCCTGGGCGATGGCCTCGACTATGTAGCGGGCGTTGTCGTTGTCCTGGAAGGCGATGTAGACGAGGGAGGTCATTGCGCGGCTCCTGCAAGGCCGAGTTTCTTCAGGCGGGCGGCGAACTCGCCGGCCAGGGTGTCGAGGGCATCGCTGCCCGGGCCGATCTGCGCCAGCGGCGCCAATGCCTCCAGGGCACGGGCCTGCCAGTGGGCGACCCAGCCTTCCACGAGCTGGCGGTTGTCGAAGCTCTCGGTCACCACGGTCTTGACCATGGCATCGACCCAACGCTGGGTCTCGGCGAACCACAGGCGCATGAATTCGGTGAGCATCCCCACCTGGCCGGCGCCCCGGGCGCAGAGTTGCTCGTCGAACTTGTGGAACATCAGCGGGTAGAGCAGGCCGTCGCTGACCAGGTTCTGCGCCAGGGTCAGCTCGAACCAGTCGCGCACCACCAGGGTGTCTTCCACGTAGCGGCGCAGGCCCTGCCAGGCCGGCTCTTCCAGCCACTGGCGCTTGGCCTCAAGCAGCAGGTCGGTGCCGCCGTCGTCGAGCATCAGGCCGATGCGCGACAGGTACTGGGCGATGCCGAGGCGGTCCATGGCCTGGAACATGTGCAGCTGGGTCAGGCTGGTAGCGACGCCGTCGGCGGCGATGCCGCTGTTGTTCATGTTGGCGCCCAGCTCCGCGTGGCGCAGGGGCAGCAGCAGGCGGGCGACCTGCTCGCGGCTGGCGACATCGAGGCCGGCCAGCAGGTTGCGCTTCTCGCAGAAGGCGTAATCGTGCTCGGCGTTCTCCTGCATCCTGGCGCGGGTCTGCACGTAGGCGCCGTAGTAGAACTGGCGCGGGTCGCTGACGGCGTACCAGTCGGCCATGCGCACGGCGGTGCGGGTGGCATCGTTGAGCAGCTTGTCCGGCTGCCACAGCGGGCGGTAGTGGAAGTTGGTGGCCGCCTCGATGTCGAAGCTGGCCTCCTGGTAGCGGCTGGCAGGCTTGTCGCCGAAACGGCGACGGGTGTGGCTGAAGGTCTGGCGGATCGGCTCGGCCGTCGCCGTCTTGATCTCGATACTCATGCAGGGCGTCCTGTACTTGTTGTTGTGAGGGGATCGACGCGCGTGGCCGGGGTCAGTCGACCTGGCCACGGCTTTCGCCGTAGCGCCATTTCTCCATGTCGGCGTCGATGGCGTCGGCCATCTGCGCATCCATGTGCCGGACCCGGTTCTGCTCGCAGAAACTGGCGAAGGCCGCCTGCGGCAGGACCAGTTCGACGAAGAGGTCCGGATAGCCGATGGCGAAGTCGAACTCGACGAAGGCGGCGTCGGGTTCGCTGCGCACCCGGACGTAGCGCGGCAGTTGGTCGAAGGACTGTGGCTGGCTCATGCAAGGCAACTCCATGGGCGGGTTGCAAAGGCTTGAGCAACGGCTGTGCCAGGCCTTGCAAGACGCCCGCAGAAAAGCCTCAACTCATTGTTTCAAATGGACTTTTCATGATCGCGAAGACGTTCCCCGGCGGGTCCGTCGAGCGTCTGGAGCCAGTGCCCTTCAACCATTTGATCAATCGCAGGAACCCCCCTTTGAGCAAATGGCCAATCACCCCTGCCCGGCGCGAGGAACAATTGACTTTTCAGCGGCTTTCAGGCCGCTTAGAAAAAAAGAACGCGGCCACGCCTTGCCTGTTTCGGCCGCCCGGCGAAACCTCCCGACCGCCTGCCTGAGCGGCGGTTCGCCGGCCTCCCCGCACAAGAACGATCTGGGGTGCGACACGATGAAAGTGGATTACAAGGCGTCGGAGCACAGCCCGACCCTGAAGGACCTGACCGACCGGGTCCGCTTCCTCGGCAACGAGGGCAAGATCTGGCTCGACGAGCAGCGCATGCTGTTGCTCCAGTCCGCCGCCATGGGCTCCTTCCGCCGCGAGCTGATCGAGATGCTCGGCATCGAGCGGGCCAAGGGGCTGTTCCTGCGCCTGGGCTACCAGTCCGGACTGAAGGACGCCGAACTCGCGCGCAAGCTGCGCCCCGGTGCCGATGCGGTGGAGATGTTCCTCACCGGCCCGCAGCTGCACTCGCTCAAGGGCATGGTCAAGGTCAATCCGCTGGAGATGAACATCGATATCGAGAACGGCCAGTTCTACGCCGACCTCGAGTGGCAGAACTCCTACGAGGTGGAAAACTGCCAGGCCGAAGGCCTGCAACTGGACCAGCCGGTATGCTGGACCCTGCTCGGCTACGCCATCAGCTATTCGTCCTTCTTCCTCGGCCGTCAGGTGCTCTACAAGGAAGTCAGCTGCCGCGGCTGCGGCGACGCACGCTGCCGCATCATCGGCAAGCCGGTGGAGGACTGGGAGGATGCCGACGAATTCCTCCGTTACTTCCAGAGCGACCCCATCATCGAAGAACTCCAGGCCCTGCAGGTGCAGGTGGCCAACCTGCGCCAGCGCCTGCAGCAGGACGCCGGGCAGTACTACGGCATCGGCAAGGCACCGCTCTACCGCAAGGCCTGCACCCTGATCGACAAGGCCGCGCCGGGCAAGGCCTCGGTGCTGCTGCTGGGGGAAACCGGCGTCGGCAAGGAAGTCATCGCGCGCAGCCTGCACCTGCGCAGCGAGCGCGCCGGCGGCCCCTTCGTGGCGCTGAACTGCGCCGCCATCCCGCCGGACCTGATCGAAGCGGAACTGTTCGGCGTCGAGCGCGGCGCCTACACCGGCGCGCAACAATCACGCATGGGCCGCTTCGAGCGCGCCAACGGCGGCACCCTGTTCCTCGACGAAGTGGTGGAGCTCACCCCTCGCGCCCAGGCCAGCCTGCTGCGCGTGCTGCAGGAAGAGGAACTGGAGCGGGTCGGCGACTCCCAGACCCGCAAGGTGGACGTGCGCGTGATCGCCGCCACCCACGAGGACCTGGCCAAGGCCGTGAAGGACGGCCGCTTCCGCGCCGACCTCTACTACCGGCTGAACGTCTACCCGGTGTTCATCCCCTCCCTGCGCGAGCGCAAGGAAGACATCCCGCTGCTGGTGGAACACTTCCTCTCGCGCCTGCACGCCAGCTACGGCAAGACCACCCTCGGCCTTTCCGACAGGGCCCTGGAGGCCTGCATGCGCTATGACTGGCCGGGCAACATCCGCGAGCTGGAAAACCTCATCGAGCGCGGCGTGATCATCACCGACGCCAACCAGAGCATCAGCGCCGACGCGCTCTTCCCGCACTTGTCCGTTGAAGCGGGCAGCATCGGCCTGTCCAGCGACGGCGCCCTGGTGGAAGCCACGCCCAGCACCGACCCCGACTGGGTGGAGCGCCTGATCGACAGCGGCCTGAGCCTGGACGCCGTGGAGGAAGCGCTGATGCAGCGGGCACTGAAGCGCTCGCAGAACAACGTCTCCGAAGCCGCTCGCCTGCTCGGCATGACCCGCCCCGCCCTCGCCTACCGGCTGAAGAAACTGCCGGCGGAGGATGCCGGCGACCGCACCTGAGGACACGTCCCCATGGCAATCCCCAGCCCATCCACTAGAGTTCCAGCAGCACCCCTCGATCGACCCGCCCAAGGAGGGCTTTCATGCGCCTGACATGTGCCGCTGTCTCCCTGCTCCTGCTCGCCGGCTGCTCGTCCTACCGCTCTGCCCCGGAACACATCACCCAGGTACCCGCCGACCGCCTGCTGGCGTTCCAGGAGCCGGTGGAAGGAGGCGGCCGGATCGTGGTGAACCGCGACATGGGTGGCCTCGGCAGCGGCTGCTACATCGCCGTGCATGTGGACCGGCAGCTGGCGGCGCGCATCGGCATCGGCGAAGAGGCCAGCTTCCAGGTGCCACCGGGGGATCGCATCGTCGGTATCGGCATCGACGAGCAGGACGACACCCTGTGCTCCAAGGGGAGCCTGCGTCGTGAGAAGGCGGCCCAGGTGGAACCGGGCCAGAGCGAGCACTTCCGCATCGTCAGCGACAACCGCGAAGGTTTCGCCCTGCTCGCCGACGACCCGAAGGCCCAGTGACGGCAGGCCGCGAGGCGCGCTGCGCGCATCCGGACGCACAATGAAAGAGGCCGGAAGCGGGACTGCTGAACCCGGTTCCGGCCTGACGCCTCAGCGTGAATCTCTGCTTTCTCAATCTTCCGCTGCTACTGCCTGGAAAGGCTGTGGATTGGGCTTCCCTGCACATTACCGCCCCCGCCCCATACGAGTTGTTGACAGCATACTGCCGCCGCCGAAATACGGTTTCTCCGCCCATCAGCGATTCAGCTCACTGGTCGGCGCGCCATCGGGCGGACTGCCGTTTGGCGCGCCTTTGCCACCGCTCGCCCCCGAAGGTAACCTGCAGGCTTTTGCACGCCGGACCATGAGCCTCCACGACATCATCCTGCTGCTGCTCGCCGGCTTCGCCGCCGGCGGCATGAACGCCCTCGCCGGCGGTGGCACCTTCTTCTCCTTTCCCGCCCTGCTGGCCAGCGGGCTGCCACCGGTGACCGCCAACGCCACCAATGCCGTGGCCCTGTGGCCGGCCAGCCTGGCGGCGAGCTGGGCCGCGCGGGAGCAGCTGCGGCCGCTGGGGCGCTACGTGATTCCGCTGCTAGTGGTGTCGTTGCTGGGTGGCCTTGGCGGCGGCCTGTTGCTGCTGGCCGGCGGCGACGAGATCTTTCGCCGGCTGATTCCCTGGCTGCTGCTGGCCGCCACCCTGCTGTTCGCCGCCAGTCCATGGCTGAGCGAGCTGATCAACCGTCAGCGCGCCGGCGAGTTGCCGCCCCATGGCCTCGGCAGCCATCTTTCCCACAGCCTCGTGGCCATCTACGGCGGCTATTTCGGCGCCGGCATGGGCATCCTGCAACTGGCGGCCTTCTCCATCGAGGGCCACCCACTGCTGCGCGCCAACGCGCTGAAGAACCTGCTCTCCAGCACCATCTACAGCGTCGCGGTGGTCACCTTCGTGGTGGCCGGACGGGTGAGCTGGAGCGAACTGGCGGTGCTGCTCGCCGCCGCCAGCTGCGGCGGCTATGCCGGCGGCGCCCTGGCCCGGCGCCTGCCGACCCGCTGGCTGCGCTGGCTGGTGATTGCGGTGGGTGCGGGGATGACGCTGTACTACTTCGTCACCACCTGAATCCGATCGGTCTTTTGTAGGGGCGAATTCATTCGCCAAGGAACGCGCAGCGTTCCCCAACGCCCCATTTGGCAGCCCTTCGGCCTGCTTGGCGAATGAATTCGCCCCTACAGGTCCCCCGCCCAACCCGCAGCGACCATCCGCCCCCTTCATTTGCCCACAGGGTGCGGCTCTGCTAGTGTCGCGCCCGATTCGATTCCCGCGAGACAGCAGCATGGCCCGCAAGAAAGCCACCCCCGATTTCGAACAGTCCCTCGCCGAACTGCAGACCCTGGTGGAGCGCCTGGAAAGCGGCGAACTGTCGCTCGAGGACTCCCTCAGCGCCTTCGAGCAGGGCATCCGCCTCACCCGCGAATGCCAGGCCGCGCTGAACCAGGCCGAGCAGAAGGTGCAGATCCTGCTGGAGCGCGACGGCCAACTGGAAGAAGCGCCCTTCGACGCGGACGAACAAGCATGATTTCCGACTACCAGACCCGCTGCCAGCAGCGTGTCGACGCCGCCCTCGCCGCGCTGTTCGACGCCCCGCTGGCACCGCTGGAACGTCTCTACCAGGCCATGCGCTACAGCGTGGTGAACGGCGGCAAGCGGGTGCGTCCGCTGCTGGTCTACGCCGCCTGCGAGGCCTTGGGCGGCGACCTGGCCCGGGCCGATGGCGCGGCCTGCGCGGTGGAGTTGATCCACGCCTACTCGCTGGTCCATGACGACCTGCCGGCCATGGACGACGACGACCTGCGCCGTGGCCAGCCCACCACCCATATCGCCTTCGATGAAGCCTGCGCCATCCTCGCCGGCGACGGCCTGCAGGCCCTGGCCTTCGAAGTGCTGGCCGATGGGGAGCGCAACCCCCACGACGCCGAGACCCGCCTGGCGATGATCGCCAGCCTCGGCCACGCCGCCGGCCCCGCCGGCATGGTCGGCGGCCAGGCCATCGACCTCGGCTCGGTGGGCATCAAGCTCGACCAGGCCGCCCTGGAAACCATGCACCGGCACAAGACCGGCGCCCTGATCGAAGCCAGCGTGCGCCTCGGTGCCCTGGCCAGCGGCCACGCCACCCCCGCGGCCCTGGCCGCGCTGCGCATCTACGCCCGCGCCGTCGGCCTGGCCTTCCAGGTGCAGGACGATATCCTCGATGTCGAGAGCGACACGGCCACCCTGGGCAAGACCCAGGGCAAGGACCAGGCCCACGACAAGCCCACCTACCCCGCCCTGCTCGGCCTCGACAACGCCAAGGCCTACGCCCTGGAACTGCGCGACCAGGCCCTGCAGGCCGTCGCCGGCCTCGGCGACACCGCCGAACCGCTGCGCGCCCTGGCCCGCTACATCGTCGAACGACGCAGCTGACCGCCCCGGGCCTGTGCCGATTTCGTCACGGGCCCGGCAGAAATCCCTCAAGCCGCCAACACCTCCGCAGCGCCACCCTTGCCTGGAATTTTCCACAGCAGGGGCAGGCATCCATGAAGAGCATTCGCGTCATCGATTCGCACACCGGCGGCGAACCCACCCGCCTGGTAATCGAGGGTTTCCCGAGCCTTGGCCAGGGAAGCATGGCCGAGCGCCGGCGCCTTCTCGCCGAGCGATTCGACGCCTGGCGCGCCGCCGCCGTGCTCGAGCCGCGCGGCAGCGACGTGCTGGTGGGCGCCCTGCTCTGCGAACCGCAGGACCCACAGGCCTGTGCCGGAGTCATCTTTTTCAACAACACCGGTTATCTCGGCATGTGCGGCCACGGGACCATCGGCCTGGTGGCCTCGCTGGCCCACATGGGGCGCATCCGCCCCGGCGTCCACCGCATCGAAACGCCGGTCGGCACGGTGGAAGCGACGCTGCACGAGGATCGCTCGGTCAGCGTGCGCAACGTGCCGGCCTACCGTTACCGCAAGGACGTCCGCCTGGAGGTGCCGGGCATCGGCCAGGTGGTCGGCGACATCGCCTGGGGCGGCAACTGGTTCTTCCTGATCGCCGATCACGGCCAACGTGTCGCCGGTGACAACCTCGACGCCCTCACCGCCTACACCTGCGCAGTGAAGCAAGCGCTGGAGGACCAGGGCATACGCGGCGAGGACGGCGGCGAAATCGACCATATCGAGCTGTTCGCCGAAGACGCCGATGCCGACAGCCGCAACTTCGTGCTCTGCCCCGGCAAGGCCTACGACCGCTCCCCCTGCGGCACCGGCACCAGCGCCAAGCTGGCCTGCCTGGCGGCCGACGGCAAGCTGGCCGCCGGCGAACCCTGGCGCCAGGCGAGCATCATCGGCAGCCAGTTCGAGGGCCGCTTCGAGTGGCTGGAAGACGGTCGCATCGTGCCGACCATTCGCGGTCGCGCCCATCTGAGTGCGGAAGCCACCCTCCTCCTGGAAGATGACGATCCCTTCGCCTGGGGCATCCGCCTGTGACGGCGGACGTCATCGTCATCGGCGCCGGGATCATCGGCAGCGCCTGCGCCTTTGAGCTGGCCCTGCGCGGCCTGGACGTGCGGGTGCTGGACAGCGGCCAGGGCGGCGCCACCGCTGCCGGGATGGGGCACCTGGTAGCCATGGACGACAGCCCGGCGGAGCTGGCGCTGTGCAACTACTCCCTGGGTATCTGGCGGCAGTGGGCGCATCGGCTGGACTGCGGGTGCGCCTACCGCAACTGCGGCACCCTGTGGCTGGCGGCCAACGAGGCGGAAATGCACGAGGCGGAACGCAAGGCCGCCACCCTCAGCAGGCAGGGCGCCGCCTACAATCCCGGGCGCTTTTCCAGTGCCCGCGCAGCAGGAGCAGAAGGATGATCGAACTCCGCCTGGATGGCCGCACCCTGGTCGTGGCGGCTACCGCCCCTCCAGCCATGTGCTGGCCGCGCTGGGCCGCGATCGCCTGGAGGGGGTACGCCTGCAGCAGGGCCGCAAGGTGCTGGAGATCCCCTGCGACCGCCTTGCCTGCGGCTTCGGCCCGATCCCCAATATCCAGCTCGGCCAGGCCCTGGGCTGCCGCATCGGGGAACAGGCCATCGCCGTGGACGACTGGCAGGCCTTCGCCGACCAACTGGCACGCACCTTCGAACTGAACCCACGGCTACGCCAACTGGCGGAACCGGACACCCTGGTCTGTCGTTGCGAGGACGTGCCGTTCGCCGAACTGGCCGACCGCCGCGACTGGACCGACGCCAAGCTGCACAGCCGCTGCGGCATGGGCGCCTGCCAGGGCCGGGTGTGTGGCGCCGCCGGCCAGTTCCTGTTCGGCTGGGCACCACCCGCGCCACGGCCGCCGCTATCGCCGGCGCGGATCGAGACGCTGCTGTGCCTGGAACGAAGCGAAGATTAAGCGGTGCCGATCAGAGGGGTCTGACAGGGTTATCCCTTGTCCGGAGCATCTGCTATGTCCAGCATTTCTCCCGGTTTGGGAGAGAGCTGCTAGGATGAGGATCATCGCAAAAAGCACCCTGCGTCGATTTTGGGAGCGGCACCCCGCCCACGCGGATGCACAAGGACCACTCGAAAGCTGGCACGATGAGGCCCTTAGAGCCGACTGGCGTTCGCCTCGCGACATCAAGGAGCGATACCGCAGTGCCAGCTTTTGCGGCAACAACCGGGTCGTATTCAACATCGGCGGCAACAAATACCGTCTGGTGGTGGAAATGCAGTACCAAGCCGGAATCGCCTGGGTGAAGTTCATCGGCACCCACGAGCAGTACGACAGGATCGATGTGGAGACCGTCAATGACTATTAAGCCGATCCGTAACGATCAGGACCTGCGGGACGCCTTCAAGCAGCTGGAGGCCATTTTCCAGGCTCCGGCCGGCAGCCCGGAAGCGGACGAGGCCGAGGTGCTGAGCACCCTGATCGAGGTCTACGAGAATCGCCACTATCCGATCATGCCGGCCGATCCCATCGAGGCGATCAAGTTCCGCATGGAGCAGCAGGGCCTGACGCCCAAGGATCTGGAGCCCTTCATCGGCCCCAGCGGACGCGTTTCGGAAGTGCTCAATCGCAAGCGCCCGTTGAGTCTGCGCATGATCAAGCGCTTGCATGACGGCCTGAACATTCCTTACGACAGCCTCCTGGCCGGTGTGGCCTGAGCGACGCCATGCAACTCGAACACCTTCCCACCGCCCGCAACCTGCCCACCCTGCTCGACAGCCTGGAGCAGATCGCCCCGCTGCTGGATGCCATGCCCGATGTGGTGTTCTTCATCAAGGACCCGCAGGCGCGCTATGTCCTGGTGAACCAGACCCTGGCGCGGCGTTGCGGGGTGAAGAGCAAGGACGAGCTGTTGGGACACACGGCCGAAGACGTCTTCCCCACCCGCTTCGGTCCGCACTACACCGAGCAGGACCGCCGGGTGCTGGAAGGCGGCGAGCCGCTCAGCGACCAGTTGGAACTGCACCTCTACCCCGGCCGCCAGCCCGGCTGGTGCCTGACCCACAAACTGGCGCTGCGTGACGAAGAGCAACGGGTGATCGGCATGGCCGGCATCTCCTACGACCTGCAGGCGCCGCAATCCAGCCACCCGGCCTACCAGAAGCTCGCGGCGGTCGATGCCCATATCCGCGAGCACTATGCGCAACCCATCACCCTTGGCGAGCTGACCGCCATTGCCGGGCTCTCGGTGGCGCAGCTGGAGCGGCACTGCAAGCGCATCTTCCAGCTCACCCCCAGGCAGATGATCCACAAGGCGCGACTGGGCGCCGCCTCGCAACTGCTGGCCGGCGACATGCCGATCACCGGGATCGCCCTCTCTTGCGGCTACACCGACCACAGCGCCTTCAGCCGCCAGTTCAAGGCCCTCACCGGCCTGTCCCCCAGCCAGTACCGAGACACCTGCCGCGGCTGACCGCACGAAGCCATTGGCGCTGCGGTATCCAATGTAGGAGCGAGCTCTGCTCGCGAACGGGCGTCCTTCGCGAGCAGAGCTCGCTCCTACGACGTTCTCGCATGACAGCAGTCCGTATCCCGGTGCACACAGCGCACCCTACGGCGGGCCTCTTGTGGGAGCGAATTCATTCGCGAAAGGGCCACGAGGGGAGTCCCGCCCACTATGCCGATTTCGTCATGACCCCGGCGGAAATCCATCAAGCCTCCCCGGGCCCTGCGGCGCGAATCTTGGCCTGTCGAATCCACAGCAGGACCACACCCGAAAACGCTTTCCCCAAGACATTCAATGTCCCGGCGCGCCCCATCGCCAGCCAACTCAAACCAGTCTCGAGGCCGATATGTACAACAAGAAAATCATCGCCCTAGCCTTCACCGCCGCACTCGGCGCCACCCTGGCCCATACCGCCCAGGCCGACAAGCTCGACGACATCATCGAATCCGGCAAGCTGCGTTGCGCAGTGACCCTGGACTTCCCGCCCATGGGATTCCGCGACGAGAAGAACGCCCCGGCAGGCTTCGACGTCGATTACTGCACAGACCTGGCAAAGACCCTTGGCGTGGAAGCCGAGATCGTCGAGACGCCCTTCCCCGACCGCATTCCCGCGCTGGTTTCCGGACGCGCCGACGTCATCGTCGCCTCCACCTCCGACACCCTCGAACGCGCCAAGACCGTCGGCCTGACCATTCCCTACTTCGCCTTCCAGATGGTGGTGCTGACCCGCGACAACGCCGGGGTCAAGGGCTACGACGACCTCAAGGGCCGCTCGGTGGGCGGCCCCGCCGGCACCTACGAAGCCATAGCGCTGGAAAAGGACGTCAAGCAGTGGGGCGACTCCAAGGGCGCCTTCCACGCCTACCAGTCCCTGGCCGATGCCGTGCTCGCCCTGAGCCAGGGGCAGATCGACGCCACCACCGTGACCTCCACCGTCGCCTCCTCGCTGATCAAGTCCGGCAAGTACCAGGGCCTGACCATCGCCGGCACCGCGCCCTACGACATCGATTACGTCTCCCTGGGCGCCAAGCGCAACGAGTACGGCCTGCTCAACTACCTCAACCTGTTCGTCAACCACCAGGTGCGCTCGGGCCGCTACCAGGAACTCTTCACCCAGTGGGTCGGTGGCGACGCTCCGGTGCTGACCGCCGACGGCGTCTACCGCTAAGCGCGAGGAGCCGGCCGGGGGCACCGCCTCCGGCCCGGCTCCAGAGAGGAGTTTCGGATGTTCGATTACACCTTCCACTGGCGATCCGCCTTCCTCGCCCTGCCGGAAATGCTCGGTGGCGCACTGGTGACCCTGGAGATCGCCGTGCTGTCGATGCTGCTCGGCACGGCCATCGCCATCGGCCTCGCCCTTGGCCAGCAGTCCGGCAGCCGCCCGGTCAGGGCGGTGGCCATGGCCTGGGTCTCCATTGCGCGCAATACCCCGGCGCTGTTCCAGGTCTACATCCTCTACTTCGGCCTGGGCGCCTTCGGCCTGCACATGGGCTCCTGGGCCGCGTTGCTGGCGGGCATCACCTTCAACAACGCCGGCTACCTGGCCGAAACCTTCCGTGGCGGACTCAATGCGGTGCCCCACACGCAAATGCGTGCTGCCCGGTCCCTGGGCATGGGCGCCTTCCAGGCCTATCGCCTGGTGGTGATCCCGCAGCTCCTGCGGGTGGTGTTCTACCCGCTGACCAACCAGATGGTCTGGGCGCTGCTGATGACCTCACTCGGCGTGGTGGTGGGCATGACCAGCGACCTCACCGGGGTGACCCAGGCGCTGAACGTGAAGACCTTCCGCACCTTCGAGTACTTCGCCCTGGCCGCCGTCCTCTACTTCGCCCTCGCCAAGCTGATCGTCCTCGGGGCGCGGCTGATGGCCTGGCGCCTGTTCCGCTATTGAGGAGCCCGGCATGTATAGCTCGAGCTTTACCTGGAACGACATGCAGTTCCTCCTCCAGGGCGCCTGGACGACCCTCACGCTGACCGCCTGGGCCATGCTCATCGGCACGCTGCTGGGCATCCTCTGCGGCCTGGTTCGCGCCCTCTTGCCGCGCGCCAGCCTGCCGCTGGCCTGGGTGCTGGATGTTTTCCGCAGTGTGCCGCTGCTGATCCAGTTCGTCCTGCTCAATGCCTTCAAGACCATCATCGAGCTGGACTGGTCCGCCTTCACCGTGGCCTGCGTGGTGCTCGGCACCTACGCCACCGCCTACTGCGCGGAGATCGTCCGCGGCGGCGTCCTGGCGGTGCCGCAGTCGACCCGCCGCGCCGCCCGCTCGCTGGGCATGAGCCATACCCAGGACCTGCTTCACATCGTCCTGCCCATGGCCACCCGCGTCGCCTTCCCCGGCTGGATCAACCTGACCCTGGCGGTGATGAAGGACACCTCGCTGGTGCTCTGGATCGGCATCGTCGAGTTGCTGCGCGCCTCGCAAACCATAGTCACCCGGCTGCAGGAGCCGCTGTTCGTGCTCGGCATCGCCGGCCTCATCTACTTCGTCATGAGCCTGGTGATCGCCCGCCTGGGCACCCAGCTGGAAAAAAGGTGGCAGGAAAATGATTGAGATCGACAACGTGCACAAATCCTTCGGCGCGCTCGACGTGGTCAAGGGCGTCAGTCTGACCGTGAACAAGGGCGAGGTGGTTTCGATCATCGGCGGATCGGGTTCCGGCAAGTCCACCCTGCTGATGTGCATCAACGGCCTGGAGCCGATCCAGGGCGGACAGATCCGCGTGGACGGCACGGAGGTCCACGCCAAGGGCACCGACCTGAACAAGCTACGGCAGAAGATCGGCATCGTCTTCCAGCAGTGGAACGCCTTCCCCCACCTGACCGTGCTGGAGAACGTGACGCTGGCCCCACGCAAGGTGCTCGGGAAAAGCCGCGAGGAGGCCGAGGAAGTCGCCGTGCGCCAGCTCACTCACGTCGGCCTCGGCGACAAGCTCAAGGTCTTCCCCAACAAGCTCTCCGGCGGCCAGCAGCAACGCATGGCGATTGCCCGCGCGCTGGCCATGTCGCCGGACTACATGCTGTTCGACGAGGCCACCTCCGCGCTGGACCCGCAGTTGGTCGGCGAGGTGCTGGACACCATGCGCATGCTCGCCAGCGAGGGCATGACCATGGTGCTGGTCACCCACGAGATCCGCTTCGCCCGCGATGTGTCGGACCGCGTGGCCTTCTTCCGCAATGGGCGAATCCATGAAATCGGCCCGCCGGAGCAGGTGATCGGCGCGCCACAGCTTCCTGAAACCGCTGACTTCCTGAAATCAGTGAATTGACATGCGCAGTTCGAAAATCATCCATGTAGTCAGCTGCCACGCCGAAGGCGAGGTGGGCGATGTGATAGTCGGCGGCGTCGCAGCGCCTCCCGGCGCCACCCTGTGGGAGCAGTCGCGCTGGATCGCCCGCGATGAAACCCTGCGCAACTTCGTCCTCAACGAACCGCGCGGCGGCGTGTTCCGCCACGTCAACCTGCTGGTGCCGGCCAAGGACCTGCGGGCGCAGATGGCCTGGATCATCATGGAGCCGGCCGACACCCCGCCCATGTCCGGCTCCAACTCCCTGTGCGTGTCCACCGTGCTGCTGGACAGCGGCATCCTGCCGATGACCGAGCCGCAGACCCACCTGGTGCTGGAGGCTCCGGGCGGGCTGATCGAAGTCACCGCCGACTGCCGCGATGGCAAGGCCGAACGGGTGACGGTGCGCAACGTGCCCTCCTTCGCCGACCGCCTGGATGCCTGGATCGAAGTGGAAGGCCTAGGCTCGCTGCAGGTGGATACCGCCTATGGCGGCGACAGTTTCGTCATCGCCGATGCCAGGAAACTGGGCTTCGCCCTGACCGCCGATGAAGCCGCCGAACTGGTGGCCACCGGCCTGAAGATCACCCACGCAGCGAACGAGCAGTTGGGCTTCGTCCACCCGCTCAACCCGGATTGGGACCACATCTCCTTCTGCCAGATCGCCGCGCCCGTCGAGCGCGAACAGGGCGTTGCCGGCGCGGCCAACGCCGTGGTGATCCGCCCGGGCAAGATCGACCGCTCGCCCTGCGGCACCGGTTGCTCGGCGCGCATGGCGGTGCTCCACGCCAAGGGGCAGCTGGAACCGGGCGAAGCCTTTATCGGCCGCTCCATCATCGGCTCGCGATTCCACTGCCGGATCGAAGCCGTGACCGAGGTCGCCCGGCGCCCGGCGATCATCCCCAGCATCAGCGGGCGCGCCTGGATCACCGGCACTCACCAGCACCTGCTCGACCCCGGCGATCCCTGGCCAGGCGGCTATCGGCTCTCCGATACCTGGCCACGGGATGCGGAAGGTCACGAGTTGAAGTAGCGCAGCCAGCCAACCGAACCACTGCCGATCCACCACGACGCCCGCCCTGGCGATCGCGAACGGTTCCGGCTTGCCCGCGATTGCCGCGACGAGCCGGAACCACCCCATCGAAATGGAGTTACCCATGAGCAAGAGCGTCAACTGGAGCGGTGTACTCCCCGCCGTCACCAGCCAATTCAACAGCGATTTCTCGGTGAACCTGGAAGCGACCCACAAGGTCATCTCCAACCTGGTGCGCGACGGCGTGTCCGGCCTGGTGGTGTGCGGCAGCGTCGGCGAGAACACCTCGCTGACCATCGAGGAGAAGATGGCCGTCACCGAAGTCGCCAAGGATGCCTCCGGCGGCCGCGTGCCGGTGATCTGCGGGATCGCCGAGTTCACCAGCGCCGGCGCCGCCAAGGTGGCCAAAGCGGTGGAGCGGGTCGGCGTCGACGGCATCATGGCCAAGGCCCTGGCCAACCGTCCGGCGCTGCCAGATGTAGGGCTGTAAGGACTGACTTCCCTCACCCTGGGCCTGGCCATCCAGTCCATGACCTATGCGCCCTACTCGGCGCTGATGGCGGAGATGTTCCCCACCCCATGTGCGCTACAGCGCGCTCTCGCTCTACTACCAGGTGGCGCCGATCTTCGCCGGCTCCCTGGCGCCGCTGATCGCCGCCAGCCTGCTCAAGCGGTACCAGTCCTCCACGCCCATCGCCTGGTACCTGGTGGCCGCCTCCGCGCTTTCGGTGCTCGCCGTCGGCCTCGCCCGGGAACCCCGTGGCAAGTCGCTGCACGCCGTGGACGCCGAAGCGGCTGCCTGGTGGATGGCATAACCACGCGGGAAGCCCTGGGCTAGGGGTGTCGGCAGCCCCGGGGAATCCCGATTCGCCCCGGCCCTGCCGGGGCTTTTTTTGCAATGGCGGCGACGGTGTCCAATGCCATGCACCGTGCAGGCATGCCTGGCATTTCGCAGCGCCATCGATCCAGGGAAACCGTCAGGCGACCAAAAGAACGCGCGGAGCCCGGCATGAAGCGACGGCCTGGTCTAGCGTTACTGCTCCTCACCCAGGAGAACAGCGACATGAGCGCAAGCAAGTGGCTATGTGGTGGAGCCTTGGCAGCCGCGATGATGATGGCGGGCTGCACCTCGCAGACGGCCAGTACGGAGCAGTACTCGGGCTTCCTGTCCAGTTATGCCGATCTGCAGGAAGTCAAGACAAGCACCGGCAAAACCGTGTTGCGCTGGACCGCGCCGAATTTCAATCCGAAGAACTACTCCGGCCTGCTCTATCAACCGGTCAAGTTCTACCCGCAGCCCAAGCCGACCGAGCAGATCAGCAACCAGACGCTGACAGAGCTCCTGCAATACACCAATGAACAGTTGAGCCAGGCCATGGCGAGCCGGCTGCCACTGACGACCAGTGCGGGGCCCGGCACGCTGATTTTCCGCGGCGCAATCACCGGCGTGGACACCGCCACCGAAGGGCTCAAACCCTATGAGGTCATTCCGATCGCGCTGGTGGTGGCAGGGACCATGACCGCCACCGGGCACCGCGACCAGGACACCGAGCTCTACCTCGAGGGTGAGTTCATCGATGGCGCCACCAATCAACCGGTCGCCCGCGTAGTTCGCAAAGGCTTCGGCAAGTCGCTCGACAATGACCAGCAGCACGTCACCCTCGATGACCTGAAATCCATCGTCAACGACATGGCACAGGACATTCGCCTGTACCCCTGAGCCTGCCGGCGTCAGGGCAGCAGTGGTGCGTGCTGCCCTGACGCCTGCGGACGGATCAGGTCAGGTTCACAACAGTGCCTGGATTTCCTCGTACAACACCCTTGGCATCCTCACCCCTCCACCGCGCTGCGCGCCCGCGCATCAAAGCGACGTTGCGACGGCAGGCGCGCGCCCTGCCCGACTATGCCGTCGAACACCGCTTCGGCCCTTTGCAGGTGCTGTGCGGCATCGCTGCCGAGGATGCGCTGCGGATCGATGGCGATGATCAGCTCGCCGCCGATGACGAATTCGGCAAAACCCCGTTTCAGGCAGCCGTGCCGGCCAGCGCTTCGGGTTTCGCCTTGCGCTGCATCGCCAGCAGCCCCAGCCGCACCAGCAGCCAGGGCATCGCCAGCGCCACGAACAGCCCCATGACCAGCCCGCGCAGGCCCTGCCAGAGTTGCGGGTCCAGCGGCCAGGCGGCGCCGGCCAGCTTCAGCGACTTCTGCAACAGGATGAAAGCCACGGCGCCGATGGCCGCCGCCAGCAGGCGGCGCCAGGTGGCGACCTCGGCGGAGAACGGCAACTGCCGGAAGCCGAACAGCACCCCGGCCATCAGCCCCGCCAGCAGCGGCACATAGCTCGGCGCCGTCCCCGGCCAGGTCAGCCAGGCAAGCAGGAACACCAGCAGGAGCAGCCCCTGGTGCCAGGCGCCGTGGGCGCCGGCCCACCAGTGCCAGTGGCGCACCTGGGAAAACGCCAGCAGGGTGGCGATGCCCAGCAGCGAGCCGCCCAGCACGTCTTCCACATCGTGGGCGCCGAGGTACAGGCGGCTGAAGATGATCCCGGTCACCACCACGCCACTGACCACCCAGGCCCAGACGCGGCGCAGCTCGAAGGCCAGCCAGAACCAGATGACCACGGCGATCTGCGCATGGCCGCTGGGCAGACCGAAGCTGTCGCCCACTTCATGGTCCATGCGCAGGACGGCGTCCGGGCGCGGGTCCTGCCAGTAGTCCTTGAGCCAGGCATTGAGCAGCGCGGTGACGGCCACCAGCACCAGCAGGCGCAGGAATACGCCGCGGTTCCAGGCCCAGTAGCCGAGCGGCAGGAAGAACAGGATGAACTTCTCGTAGCCCAGCAGGGTGAAGAAGCGCATCAGCGGGGTCAGTCCCTCGCTGCGCAGGGGCAGCACCCAGTCCAGGCTGTGCAGCAGTTCATTCATGGCAGGTCCTTGTGATGGCAGAGGCGCCACAGATACTGCAGCGCGAACGGGGCGACAAGGGCCGATTCGGACATTCCGTGTCACCGGATCATCAACCGCCCTGAGTGATGGGTATTCGTCACGGCACAGTTGGCTGCGGTGGCCAGCTTGCACTGCCTAAGATCAGGGCATCCCACGCCAAGGACCCTCGTCGTGAACAGAGCCATCCAGACCCTGCTGATCGCCAACCGTGGCGAGATCGCCATTCGCATCGCCCGCGCCGCCGCCGAGCTGGGCATGGTGAGCGTCGCGGTGTACGCCGAGGACGACGGCGATTCCCTGCACCTGCGCAAGGCCGACCGCGCAGTGCCGCTGAAAGGCCGTGGCGCGGCGGCCTACCTGGACGCCGTGCAACTGGTGGAAATCGCTCGCCAGCATGGCTGCGATGCGGTGCACCCCGGCTACGGCTTCCTCAGCGAGAACGCCGACTTCGCGCGCCAATGCGAGGCGGCCGGCCTTCGCTTCATCGGCCCTTCCGCCGAGGCCCTGGAGCTGTTCGGCGACAAGGCCCGCGCCCGCGAGCTGGCGGCCCGCTGCGGCCTGCCCCTGGCCACCGGCAGCAATAGCGCCACGAGCCTGGACGAAGCCCGCACCCTGCTGGAGGGCGGCCCGATCATGCTCAAGGCCCTGGCCGGCGGCGGCGGCCGCGGCATGCGCGCGGTGCGCGAGGCTGCCGAGCTGGAGCAGGCCTTCGCGCGCTGCCAGTCCGAGGCCCGCGCGGCATTCGGCAATGGCGACCTCTACGTGGAACGATTGATCGACAACGCCCGGCACATCGAAGTGCAGGTGCTGGGCGACGGCGAAGCCGTGACCCACCTCTGGGAGCGGGACTGCAGCCTGCAGCGCCGCCACCAGAAGGTGATCGAGATCGCCCCGGCACCCGAGCTGGACGCCGGCCTGCGCCGGCGCATCCTCGACGCCGCGCTGACCCTGGCTGCCGCGGTCGGCTACCGCGGCATCGGTACCTTCGAGTTCCTGGTGGATACCGCGCGCGGTGACTTCGTGTTCATCGAGGCCAACCCACGCATCCAGGTGGAGCACTGCATCACCGAGGCGGTGACCGGTATCGACCTGGTGCAAGCACAGCTGCGCCTGGCCACGGGTGCCAGCCTGGCCGATCTGGGCCTGCTGGAGCCCATCGCCCCGCGCGGTTTCGCCGTGCAGTTGCGGGTCAACCTGGAAAGCATGCAGGCAGACGGCAGCGCCCGCCCGGCCGGCGGCCTGATCAGCGCCTACGAGCCACCCAGCGGACCGGGCATCCGTGTCGACGGCCATGGCTATGCCGGTTATGCCACCAGCCCCAGCTACGACTCGCTGCTGGCCAAGCTGATCGTCCAGGGCGACGACCTGCCCGCCGCCCTGCGCCGCGCCTACCGCGCCCTCTGCGAATTCCGCCTGGAAGGGGTGGCGAGCAATATCCATTTCCTGCAGAACCTGCTGCGCCGCCGGGAACTGGCGCAAGGCGTGGACACCCGCTTCATCGAACGGGAGATCGGCGAACTGCTGGCGGCGCAGCAGGCCGCCCATCCGCATCTGTTCGTCAGTGGCGCGAGCGGCGCCGGCACGGAGCGAACCGGCCAGGTGGATGCGCCGGCCGGTTGCATACCGCTGAACGCCCCCAGCCAGGGCGTGCTGGTAAGCCTCGACGTGCAGGTGGGCGATACCGTCGCCACCGGCCAGCCGGTGGCGGTGCTGGAAGCGATGAAGATGGAATTCGTGGTCAAGGCCAGCCACAGCGGCATGGTCCGCGCCCTGGTGGCGGCCCCCGGCGGCAGCCTGTTCGAAGGCGCGCCGCTGCTGTTCCTGGAGCCCGTCGAGGTGGCTGGCGAGGCCGTGCAGAGCGAGGAAAGCCTCGATCTCGCGCATATCCGCCTTGATCTCGCCGAAGTACTGGAGCGCCATGCCATCACCACGGATGAGCGGCGCCCGCAGGCCGTGGCCAGGCGGCGCGGGAGCGGCCAGCGCACCACCCGCGAGAATCTCGATGACCTGCTGGATGCGGGCAGCTTCATCGAATATGGCGCCCTGGCCCTGGCCGCCCAGCGCCGGCGCCGTTCCCTGGAGGAGCTGATCGAGCAGAGCCCGGCCGACGGGCTGGTGGCCGGCATCGGCACGGTGAACGCGGCGGGATTCGGCAGCGCGGCCGCCCGCTGCATGGCTATCGCCTACGACTACACCGTGTTCGCCGGAACACAGGGGGTGATGAACCACAAGAAGACCGATCGCATGCTCGGCCTGGCCGAGCAGTGGCGCCTGCCCCTGGTGCTGTTCGCCGAGGGCGGTGGCGGCCGGCCGGGGGATTCGGATTTCGTCGGCGTGGCCGGGCTGGACTGCCACACCTTCGTCGGCATGGCCCGGCTGTCCGGCCTGGTGCCGCTGGTGGGGGTGGTGTCCGGCCGCTGCTTCGCCGGCAATGCCGCATTGCTCGGCTGCTGCGATGTGATCATCGCCACCCGCAACGCCAGCATCGGCATGGCCGGCCCGGCGATGATCGAAGGCGGCGGCCTGGGCCGTTTCGCCCCGGAGGACGTGGGCCCCACCAGCGTCCAGGCGCCCAATGGGGTGATCGATGTGCTGGTGGAGGACGAGGCCGAGGCGGTGCGGGTGGCGCGGCAGTACCTGTCCTACTTCCAGGGCGACCTGGCAGGCTGGCAGTGCGCCGACCAGCGCCTGCTGCGCCACGCCATTCCGGAGAACCGCCTGCGGGTCTACGACATCCGCGCGCTGATCGAAAACCTCGCCGACCGGGACTCGGTGCTGGAACTGCGCCGCCAGTTCGCCCCGGGGCTGGTCACCGCCTTCATCCGCATCGAGGGCAAGGCCTTCGGCCTGATCGCCAACAATCCCATGCACCTGGGCGGCGCCATCGACGCCCGGGCCGGCGACAAGGCGGCGCGCTTCATGCAGCTGTGCGATGCCTTCGATATTCCCATGGTCTCGCTCTGCGATACCCCCGGCTTCATGGTCGGCCCGGAATCGGAGAAACAGGCCACGGTGCGCCACGTTTCGCGGATGTTCGTCGCCGCCGCCGGGCTCTCGGTGCCCTTCTTTACCGTCGTGCTGCGCAAGGGTTACGGCCTGGGCGCCCAGGCCATGGCGGCGGGCAGCTTCCATTCGCCGCTGTTCACCGTCGCCTGGCCCAGCGGCGAATTCGGCGCCATGGGCCTGGAGGGCGCGGTGCGCCTGGGTTATGCCAAGGAGCTGGCGGCCGTGGAAGATCCCGCCGAGCGCGAGAAGCTGTTCGAGAAGATGGTCGCCAAGGCCTACCAGAACGGCAAGGCGATCAACATGGCCAGTTTCCTGGAGATCGACGCGGTGATCGACCCGATGGACACGCGATCCTGGTTGCTGCGCGGGCTGAACGCCGCGCCAGGGCCAGGAAAACGGGAAGGGAAGAAAAGAGGCTTCGTGGATACCTGGTAGGCCCTCACTCCGGCCCCGCCCTGAAGGGGAGAGGGGTGACTCACGCCTGAAGCTTTCGCGGCTCGGAGTATGCCTGGACTGATTGATCAAGGCCTGCACAGCCATACTCCCCTCTCCCTTCAGGGAGAGGGGTTGGGGGAGAGGGGAGTATGCCAGGCATCTATTCGCCGCCAAGTATGTAGGAAGCATCCGACACCACGTCTTGGGCAGTGAAAGGCGCATCAGGTAAACTGCGCCATCTTTTTTTGCCCATAACGACTAGCCTGATGCCCACGACGTTCCACGAGATTCCCCGCGAACGCCCCGTCACGCCCCTGCTCGACCGCGCGGCAACGCCGGCTGAGCTGCGCCGGCTCGGCGACGCGGAGCTGGAAACCCTGGCCGACGAACTGCGCCAGTACCTGCTCTACACCGTCGGCAAGACCGGCGGGCACTTCGGCGCCGGCCTCGGCGTGGTGGAACTGACCATCGCCCTGCACTACGTCTACGACACGCCGGACGACCGGCTGGTCTGGGACGTGGGCCACCAGGCCTACCCGCACAAGATCCTCACCGGACGCCGCGAGCAGATGGGCAGCCTGCGCCAGAAGGACGGCATCGCCGCCTTCCCGCGCCGGGTGGAGAGCGAGTACGACACCTTTGGCGTCGGCCACTCCAGCACCTCCATCAGTGCGGCCCTGGGGATGGCCATCGCCGCCCGCATGCAGGGCTCCAGCCGCAAGTCCATCGCCGTGATCGGTGACGGCGCGTTGACCGCCGGCATGGCTTTCGAAGCGCTCAACCATGCCTCGGACGTCCAGGCCGACATGCTGGTGATCCTCAACGACAACGACATGTCGATCTCGCACAATGTCGGTGGCCTGTCCAACTACCTGGCGAAGATCCTCTCCAGCCGCACCTACGCCAGCATGCGCGAAGGCAGCAAGAAAGTGCTGTCGCGCCTGCCCGGGGCCTGGGAGATCGCCCGCCGCACCGAGGAATACGCCAAGGGCATGCTGGTACCCGGCACCCTGTTCGAGGAGCTGGGCTGGAACTACATCGGCCCCATCGACGGCCATGACCTGCCCACGCTGGTCGCCACGCTGCGCAACATGCGCGACCTCAAGGGCCCGCAGTTCCTCCATGTGGTGACCAAGAAAGGCAAGGGCTTCGCCCCGGCCGAGGCCGATCCCATCGGCTACCACGCCATCACCAAGCTGGAGCCGATCAACGCCCCGGCCACCCCGAAGAAGCCGTCGGGCCCGAGGTACTCCAACGTCTTCGGAAAATGGCTGTGCGACATGGCCGGACAGGACCCGCGCCTGGTGGGCATCACCCCGGCGATGAAGGAAGGTTCCGACCTGGTGGCCTTCGCCGAGCGCTTCCCGGATCGCTACTTCGATGTGGCCATCGCCGAGCAGCACGCCGTGACCCTGGCGGCCGGCATGGCCTGCGACGGCGCCAAGCCGGTGGTGGCCATCTACTCCACCTTCCTCCAGCGCGGCTATGACCAGCTGATCCACGACGTGGCGGTGCAGAACCTCGATGTGCTGTTCGCCATCGACCGCGCCGGCCTGGTGGGCGAGGATGGCCCGACCCACGCCGGCAGCTTCGACCTGTCCTACCTGCGCTGCATCCCCGGCATGCTGGTGATGACCCCCAGCGACGAGAACGAGCTGCGCCTGCTGCTGACCACCGGGTACCGGTTCGAAGGCCCCGCGGCGGTGCGCTATCCCCGCGGCAGCGGCCCCAACGCGCCCATCGACCCGACCCTGGCACCGGTGGAAATCGGCAAGGGCGTGGTACGCCGCAAGGGCAGCAGAGTGGCGATGCTGGTGTTCGGCGTGCAGTTGGCCGAGGCCCTGCAAGTGGCCGAAGGCCTGGATGCCACGGTGGTCGACATGCGCTTCGTCAAACCCCTGGACGGAGCGCTGGTACGCGAGCTGGCCGACAGCCACGAGCTGCTGGTGACCATCGAGGAAAACAGTGTGATGGGTGGCGCCGGTGCCGCCGTCAGCGAGTTCCTCGCCCGCGAGAACCTGGTCAAGCCAGTGCTGCACCTGGGCCTGCCGGACTACTACGTGGAACACGCCAAGCCGGCGGAAATGCTCGCCGAGTGCGGGCTCGACGCCAAGGGTATAGAGGCCTCGGTGCGCAAGCGGATGGCGCTGCTGGGCCTCTGATCTTCGCTCCCACAGCATGGGTATCGCTTCGCTCAACGCCAATCCAGGCAGGCGGAGGTCATTGCTACCTCGCGGCTTCCAGGCGCGTAGGGTGGAAATCCCGTTGGGGATTTCCACCATCGGTGTCTTGCAATGCCTCGCTGGTGGATAGAAAAGCGCTATCCACCCTACACGGCTCCCACCGGGAAACATGTCCCGTAGGGTGCGCCGTGCGCACCACCTCGCTCTCGGTGCGCACAGCGCACCCTACCTCGCGGCTTCCAGCAATCGACAGAGCTTCTCGGTGGCCCCCAGCATCTGGAAGCTCGGCCGCTCCAGGCCCCGGTCCGGCACCGGCCAGACCTGCCCTTTCCTCACCGCTGCCAGCTGCGGCCAGGCCTTCCAGGCGTAGGCCTGGGCAGGATCACTCACCAGGATCACGCTCGGGTCGCGCTGCAGCACGGCCTCGATACCCACTTGTGGCGCCGGTAGCGACAGATCGGCGAAAGCGTTTTCCGCGCCGCATACCTTCAGGGCATCGCTGACGATCTGCTTGCCGCCGAGGGTATAGAGCGGCTGGTCCCACACCTGGTAGAAGACCTTCAGCGGCACCTCGCGCCGATAGCGCTGGCGCAATTGCGCCAGGCCCACCTCGAAGCGCGCGGCCAGTTGGCGGCCCTGTTCGGCGCGGCCGACCCGCTCGCCGATCTCGATGAAGGATTGCGCCAGTTGCGCCAGGTCCCGCGGCTCCACCACCAGTTGGGGTACCGAGAGTTTCTTCAGCTGCTCACGCCCGGCAGCGCCGACGCTGTCCGGCCAGAGCAGCACCAGATCGGGTTTGAGGCTGAGCAGGCTTTCCGCCTGCAGCTGGCCGTAGCGGCCCACGGACGGCAGCCCCGCCAGGGCGGCCGGACGTTCGCCGCCATCGAGCACTCCCACCAGCAGGTCGCCGGCACCGAGATCGAGCATGGTTTCGCTCAGGGATGGCGCCAGGCTGACCACCCGCAACTGCGCCGTGGCGGGCAACGCCAGGCACAGCAGCAGGAAGGCGAGCAGCCGGCGCATCAGCCGAGCTGGCGGGGAATTCGGTAGAGATAGAGCAGCACCAGGCTGCTCAAGGCGAGGAGGACCAGCGCCACCGCGTTCAGACCGACCAGTGTCGCCAGGGCGGCAATCCAGGCGGGCAGGCTCGCGGCGAGGAAGGCCTTGCCGCGTCGGCGGGCGAGTTCCTGCCAGGCGCCGGGCTCTTCGGCACGGCCCAGTGCGGCTTCGGTGGCCACCAGTGCACGCTTGTAGGCGGAGAAAAGCGGCAGGCTGAGGAACATGGAAGCCAGTCCGGCAATGAACAAGGGCATCTGCAGCATCGGCAACAGCGGCTCGCCATCGCCGAACAGATAGCCCATGACCAGCAGCGGCACCAGGGTATAACCCACCTGGCGCCACCAGGCCAGGGCCAGGCGGCGGCGGACTTCCTTGCGGGTCACGACTCGGCTTCCGCCTGGTGCAGGTTGCCGAGCATGTGGCCGAGCTTGCCGGCCTTGGTGGCCAGGTACTTGCGGTTGTGCTTGTTCAGGCCGGTCTGCAGCGGTACGCGCTCGGCCACATTGAGGCCGTAGCTTTCCAGCGCCTTGACCTTGCGCGGGTTGTTGGTCATCAGTTTCACGGCGCTGATGCCCAGGTGCTCCAGCATCGGCTGGCACATGGCGTAGTCGCGCTGGTCGGCACCGAAGCCCAGGCGCTCATTGGCCTCGACGGTATCGGCGCCGGCATCCTGCAGTTCGTAGGCGCGGATCTTGTTCAACAGGCCGATGCCGCGCCCTTCCTGGCGCAGGTAGAGCAGCACGCCACGCCCGGCTTCGGCGATGGCCCGCAGGGCCGCTTCCAGCTGGAAGCCGCAGTCGCACCGCAGGCTGAACAGGGCATCACCGGTGAGGCATTCGGAGTGCAGGCGGCCCAGGACGGGTTCGCCGCTGGCGACGTCGCCCAGGGTCAGGGCGACGTGCTCCTTGCCGCTGGCCTCGTCGAGGAAGCCGTGCATGGTGAACACGCCGAAGGGCGTGGGCAGCTGGGAGGCGGCGACGAAAACGACAGACACCGTAGAACTCCTGGAAATTGGCAAGGCCGGCATTGTAGCAGCAGCGCTAACCGGCCGGTCAGATTGAATAGTTGGGGATAAGTATCGAAAGCCTCGAAGGGCGCCCGCTCAGAACTTGGACTCCAGCAGGAGAACGCCCTGATCCTCGCGCCAGCGCACCCGGTTGAGGAAGCTCATGCCCAGCAGCACCTCCACCGGCGCCTCGCCTTCGATCACCGCCCCCTCCACGCCGAGCACCTCGATGCCGCCGACCTTGACCCGGTCGAAGGTCACCCGCCAGGCATTGACCGTCCCGGCGGCGGTGCTGGCCTTCATCGGCAAGCCCTTGACCCGGTAATCGATGCCCAGGCGGCGCGCCTGATGCTCGTTCATGGCGACGCTGGTGGCGCCGGTGTCCACCAGGAACTGCACCGGATGGCCCTCGATGGAACCGGCCACCTGGAAGTGCCCGTTGTTGCCGCGGGCGATGCTTATCCGCTCGTTCTGCGGGGCGCCCGGGCTGGCCGCCTGATTGTATTCGCGCGAGAGCTCATAACGGCGCTCCACGCCATCCACGCGCAGCGTGGCACCCTGGCTGTCGGCGCTGATCACCTGCACACCGCCGGGGCCGCTCTGGCCCACCTTCACCAGCTTGCGCTGGCCGTCGACATTGAGCACCGCAGCCCCGGGGAAGAGGCCGACCACCTGCACCTGGGTCGCGCTCGCGAATACCGGGCAGAGAGCCAGCAGGAAGGCGAGGGTACGGAGTTCAGGGCGCAGCATGGGATTCGGTCCTTGTCGAAAGCTTGCGGTAATCGCCGGCGGGCGCCTAGGCCAGGCCCCAGACGATGAGCTGCATCGCCAGCCAGGCGAAGACGCCGGCCAGCACGTCGTCCAGCATGATGCCCACACCGCCGTGGACATGCCGGTCTATCCAGTGGATCGGCCAGGGCTTCACGATGTCCATCACGCGGAAGACGAGGAAGCCCAGCAGCAGCCAGTGCCAGCCCTCGGGCACCAGCCAGAGGGTGATCCACATGCCGACCATCTCGTCCCAGACGATGCCTTCGTGGTCGTGGACCCGCAGGTCGTCGGCGACCTTGCCGCACAGCCAGAAGCCGAACAGCATGGTCAGCCCCAGCATCAGCCAGTAGCCCCAGTCCGGCAGCATCTGCCAGAGCGGAATGAAAGGCAGCGCCACCAGGGAACCCCAGGTGCCCGGCGCCTTGGGCAGCGTGCCCGAGCCGAAGCCGAAGGCGATGAAATGCCAGGGGTTGCTCCACACCGAATGGGGGATTGGCTGCGGCGTGGCCGATTCGTGATCAGTCACCTTGACTCCCGAAATGTTGATAACCCTGCGCGGACGTCTGCAGTTCGCCGCCGGCGGCGTCCAGCAGGTGCACGCCCTGCCCCGCCTCGACCCGGCCGATCACCGCCACCTCCGGCCACTCGGCCCGGACTGCGGCCAGTTCGCTGGCGGGCAGGGTAAAGGCCAGGCGGTAGTCGTCGCCACCGGCCAGCGCACAATTGAGCGCGAACTCCCGCGGATAGAGGCCCGCAAGGGCCGGCGACAGCGGCAAGCGCGCCGCTTCCACCAGCAACGCCGCACCCGAGGCCGCGGCGATATGGCCGCAATCGGCCAGCAGCCCGTCGGATATGTCCAGCGCCGCCGTGGCCCGGCCACGCAGGGCCTGGCCCAACGCCAGCTGCGGCTCTGGCGCCCAGTAACGCCGCAACAGGTAGTCCGCCTCCGGGCTGCTGTCCTGGCGTTCGCCGAGCACCAGCGGCAGCGCCCCGGCGCCATCGCCCAGGCTACCGCCGACGCAGAGCAGGTCGCCGGGCCGTGCGCCGGCCCGGGTCAGGGCCTGGCCGGCGGGCACGCGGCCGAACACGGTGAGGGTCAGGCTCAGCGGGCCGCGGGTGGTATCGCCGCCCACCAGGCCGATGGCGCAATCCCGCGCCATGGCGCACAGACCACGTGCGAAGTCGCCGAGCCAGTCGGCCCGGGCCTCGGACAGGGTCAGGGCCAGGGTGAAGGCGACGGGCGTGGCGCCCATGGCTGCCAGGTCGCTGGCGGAGACCGCCAGGGCGCGCTGGCCGAGAAGGAAGGGGTCGGCATTCTCCGGGAAGTGCACGCCGGCCACCAGGGTGTCGGTGGAAATCGCCAGTTGCTCGCCGGGCGGCAGTTGCAACAGGGCACAGTCGTCGCCGATGCCGAGGGCAATGCCTTCGCCTCCGGCCGCACAGGCGGCGGAGGCGAAGAAGCGGCGGATCAGCTCGAACTCACCCATTCACGGAGGGGCGCGGGCTGCGATCAGCGCTTGCCGCCGCGCACTTCGGCGGCGCGAAGGCGTGGCGCCAGCTTGTCCAGCACGCCGTTGACGAACTTGTGCCCGTCGGTGGCGCCGAACACCTTGGCCAGCTCGATGCCTTCGTTGATCACCACGCGGTACGGCACGTCCACGCGGTTCATCAGTTCGTAGGTGGACAGGCGCAGGATCGCCAGCTCCACCGGGTCCACTTCCTCGAGGGCGCGGTCCAGGCAGGGCAGGAAGGCCTCGTCGATCTCGGTCTTCAGGCGCGGCACGCCGTGGAGGATCTCGTGGAAGTAGGCGCCGTCGACCGCGCTGAAATCGTTGTCGACGCGGAACTGCGCCTCGATCTCGTTGAGCGGCTGGCCGGCGATGTGCCAGGAGTAGAGCGCCTGCATCGCCAGGGTGCGGGCCTGGCGACGGGCTGCGATCTTGCCTTTCGGCGCCTTGGGCGCCGAACCTTCTGTGTTGCTCACTTGGCCTCCAGGGCAGCCAGCAGGCTGACCATCTCCAGGGCGGACAGGGCGGCTTCGGCGCCCTTGTTGCCGGCCTTGGTGCCGGAGCGCTCGATGGCCTGCTCGATGGAGTCGACGGTCAGCACACCAAAGGCCACCGGCACGCCGAACTCCATGGATACCTGGGCCAGGCCCTTGGTGCACTCGCCGGCGACGTATTCGAAGTGCGGGGTACCGCCACGAATGACCGCGCCGAGGGCGATGATGGCGGAGTACTCGCCTTGCTGGGCGACCTTCTGGGTCACCAGCGGGATCTCAAAGGCGCCGGGCGCGCGGATGATGGTGATGTCGTCTTCGCTGACACCGTGGCGGACCAGGGCGTCGACGGCGCCGCTCACCAGGCTTTCCACGACGAAGCTGTTGAAACGGCCGACCACCAGGGCATAGCGGCCTTTGGGGGCGATGAAGGTACCTTCGATGGTCTTCAGGGGCATGGGCGAGTTCTCGTCAATTAAAGAGCGAGGGCCCCGGCCTTGACGGCCGGAGCCCTGCGGGATCATTCAGCGGGCAGGTATTCTACAACTTCCAGGTCGAAACCGGATATCGCGTTGAACTTCATCGGCGAGCTCATCAGGCGCATCTTGCGCACCCCGAGGTCGCGCAGGATCTGCGATCCGGCACCCACCGTGCTGTAGGTGGTCGGGTTGGTGACCTTGGCGTCGTGGCCGAGCTGGCGCTCCAGGTGGGCCAGCAGCTGCGGACCGGTGAGCGGGTTGCCCAGCAGCAGCACCACGCCGCTGCCGGCGGCGGCCACTTCCTTCATGGCGGCGCGCAGGCTCCAGCGGCCGGCCTGGTTGACCATGAACAGGTCGCGCAGCGGGTCCATGTTGTGCACCCGCACCAGGGTCGGCTCTTCCGGGCAGATCTTGCCCAGGGTCAGGGCCATGTGCACGTCGCCTTCCACGGCGTCGCGGTAGGTCACCAGGTTGAAATGACCCAGCTCGCTGTCCAGGGGCTGCTCGGCGATGCGCTCGACGGTGCGCTCGTGGATCAGGCGGTAGTGGATGAGGTCGGCGATGGTGCCGATCTTGATCCCGTGCTCGGCGGCGAAGGCCTCCAGCTCCGGGCGACGGGACATGGTGCCGTCGTCGTTCATGATTTCGCAGATCACGCCGGAGGGCTCGAAGCCGGCCATGCGCGACAGGTCGCAGGCCGCCTCGGTGTGGCCGGCACGGGCCAGCACGCCGCCGGGCTGGGCCATCAGCGGGAAGATGTGGCCGGGGCTGACGATGTCCTCGGCCTTGGCGCCCTTGGCCGCGGCCACCTGCACGGTGCGCGCGCGGTCGGCGGCGGAGATGCCGGTGGTCACGCCTTCGGCCGCCTCGATGGAGACGGTGAACTTGGTGCCGAAGCCGGAGCCGTTGCGCGGCGCCATCAGCGGCAGCTTGAGCAGCTCGCAGCGCTCGCGGGTCATGGGCATGCAGATCAGGCCACGGGCGAACTTGGCCATGAAGTTGATGTGCTCGGCCTGCACGCACTCGGAGGCCATGATCAGGTCGCCTTCGTTCTCGCGGTCCTCGTCATCCATGAGGATGACCATCTTGCCCTGGCGGATGTCTTCGATCAGTTCGTCGATGCTGTTGAGAGCCATGGGCCCTCCTTATGAATTCAGTGTTTGAGGTAGCCGTGTTCGGCGAGGAAGCTTTCGGTCAGGCCGGAGGACTGGGGCTCGGCGGCCTTGTCACCGAGCAGCAGGCGCTCCAGGTAACGGGCCAGCAGGTCGACCTCCAGGTTGATCCGGCGTCCGGGGCGGTAGTCGGCCATGATGGTCTCGGCCAGGGTGTGCGGAACTATGGTCAGCTCGAATTCGGCGCCATTGACCGCGTTCACCGTCAGGCTGGTGCCATCCACCGTGATCGAGCCCTTGAGGGCGATGTACTTCGCCAGGTCGCGGGGCGCACGGATGCGGAATTGCACGGCGCGGGCGTTGTCTTCCCGCGCCACCACTTCGCCGATGCCGTCGACATGGCCGCTGACCAGGTGGCCGCCCAGGCGGCTGGTGGGAGTCAGGGCCTTTTCCAGGTTGACCGGGCTGCCGGGCTTGAGGTCGTCGAAGGCGGTACGGGCCAGGGTTTCGCGGCTGACGTCGGCCCAGAAGCCGTTGCCCGGCAACTCCACCGCGGTGAGGCAGACACCGTTGACCGCGATGCTGTCGCCGAGCTTGACGTCGGACAGGTCCAGCTTGCCGGTTTCCACCAGCACGCGGACGTCACCGCCCTTGGGCGTGATCGCGCGGATGGTGCCGATGGCTTCGATTATGCCGGTGAACATGGGACCTCCAGAGCTTGCAGCGAACCGGCCGGAACCGGCGAAAGACGCATTATAGGCGCCCGCCCCTCACCCGCGCGCGGACGAGCCGCCGGCGCCGGAAGGAAGTGGGTTGTTGCATGTGACATCGATGGAACTCCTGTTTCGTGAAAAACAGGGCGTATCGGATCGAATGGGATCTGGCGGGCGCGGGCACGGACGCAGCCCGGCCCTGGCAGGCAATCCCGTTCTCTCTTCATCCGGACTGTTACCGTCGGCCCCGGGATCACACCGGGTCTGCTGACCTCGTCATCGACGAGCGCTCGCGGGCTATGCGCGCACTGCGCAATCACCGCCGGTGGGGACTTGCACCCCGCCCTGAGAACGTTTCAGCCAGTCGATGAAACTGGCTGGCAGGCGTTTTATCACAGTCGTGGCGAACTTGCATCGCCCGTAGCGAGCATGCCGGCGGGCAAGAATTCAGGCAGCGGGCCGGGGAACCGCGATGACCCGCCAGTCGTCGCCAACGGCGCGCATTTCGACGATCTTCAGCTCCGGGGCCTCGGCCATCCGCTGCAACGGCCAATCCAGCAACGGCCGCGCACTGGAACCGAGGAACTTGCCGGCGATGAAGATCTGGTACTCGTCCACCAGCCCCGTGCGGGCGAAGGCGCCGGCCAGGCGCGGGCCGGCCTCCACCAGCACCTCGTTGGCGCCACGGGCGGCCAGTTCCAGCAGCAGCCGGCGCAGGTCGACATGGCCATCGGCGCGGGGCAGCACCAGCGATTCGTGGCCCGGGTACGGAGCGCCTGCCGTGGCAGTCGCCACCAGCGCCGGACCGGCCTGGAAGAAGGGCGCGGACGGCGGCACCCGCAGGCGGCCGTCCACCAACACGCGCAGCGGCGGGCGGCTGACCGCCAGGGCGGTGAGTTCCGGGTCGAGGCCCAGTTCGTCCGCGCGCACGGTGAGGCGCGCGGCATCGGTGAGCACGGTATCGGCTCCGGTCAGCACCACGCTGGCGCGGGCACGCAGGCGCTGCACCGCGGAACGGGCCGCAGGACCCGTGATCCACTGGCTTTCGCCGCTGGCCATGGCGGTGCGGCCGTCCAGGCTCATGGCCAGCTTGACCCGCACGAATGGCAGGCCGTGCTCCATGCGCTTGACGAAGCCGGCATTCAGCACCCGCGCCTCGCCCTCCAGGATGCCGCTCTGCACGGCGATGCCAGCATCCGCCAGGCGCTGGAGGCCGCGGCCGGCGACCTGGGGATTGGGGTCCTGCATGGCCGCCACCACGCGGCCCACGCCAGCGGCCACCAGCGCATCGGCGCAGGGTGGCGTGCGGCCGTGGTGGCTGCAGGGCTCCAGGGTGACGTAGGCAGTGGCGCCACGGGCCAGTTCGCCGGCCTGGCGCAGGGCGTGGACCTCCGCATGGGGCTCGCCGGCGCGAACGTGCCAGCCTTCGCCCACCACCCGGCCATCGCGGACGATGACGCAGCCGACGCGGGGATTGGGGTGGGTGGAGTAGATGCCTTTGCGCGCCAGCTCCAGGGCGCGGGCCATATGGGCCTGATCCTGGCCGGCCATCAGTCTTTCGACGGCTCGCGGGCCAGGCGCTCGATTTCCTCGCGGAATTCGTTGAGGTCCTGGAAGCGGCGGTAGACCGATGCGAAGCGGATGTAGGCGACTTCGTCGAGCTTCTGCAGCTCGGCCATCACCAGTTCGCCCAGCACCCGCGATTTCACTTCGCGCTCGCCGGTGGCGCGCAGCTTGTGCTTGATATGGGCAATGGCCGCTTCCAGCCGCTCGATGCTCACCGGGCGCTTCTCCAGCGCGCGCTGCATGCCGGCGCGCAGCTTGTCTTCGTCGAACGGCTGGCGGCTGCCGTCCTGCTTGATCAGACGGGGCATCACCAGTTCGGCGGTCTCGAAGGTGGTGAAGCGTTCCTCGCAGGCCAGGCACTCGCGACGCCGGCGCACCTGGTCGCCCTCGGCGACCAGCCGCGAATCTATGACCTTGGTGTCGTGGGCGCCGCAGAAGGGACAGTGCATGGCGTTCGAGGGCTATCGGCGGAAAAGGTGGACCATGGTAGCGCATCCCCGGGGCAAGACAAGCCGACGGCTTTGCGCTATAAGGCCCGCGCATAGAGATCAGGAAGCCCAGATGCGCCCACTTCTTCCCCTGTTCCTGGCCGCCCTGCTCGCGGCATGCGCCAGCGAAGAGCCTGCCCCGGAACTGCCCACCCCGGCGCCACAGCCCAGGGTGGAGGCCACGCCCGCTCATCTGCGCGAAATCAGTGGCGTGCTGCAGGTGCCGCCCGCCGGCAGCGAAGTGGAGCTGGCCCTGCTCGCCATCGACTCCCGCGACCGCCCCCAGCGCCTGCTCGCCAATGTGGTGCTGAACGGCAACGGTGGCCCCCTGCCCTTTCGCCTGCTGTTCAATCCGCAGGCCTTTCCCCAGGGTGAACGGGTGGAACTGCGCGCCCGCGCCAGCCTGTCCGGGCGCTTGATCCTCAAGCTGCAACCGCGCCTGATCCTGCAGCCGGAAAGCCAATCCCTGGGCCCGCTGCAAATGGTGCCCGCGCCATGAAGGCCCCGGAGCTGCTGCAGCAGGCCCTGAGCCGGCTATTGGGCGACGCCAGCCTCACGGCGGCAACCCTGCCCGGCACCGACCTCAAGCTCTGGCTGATCGACGCCAATAACATGGACCGCGCCTTCAGCCCGGAAGAAACCCGGCGCATCCTCGAAGAACCGCCCTACTGGTGCTTCTGCTGGGCCAGCGGCCTGGCCCTGGCACGCTGGCTGGCCGAGAAGCCCGAGTGGGTGGCCGGCAAGCGCGTGCTGGACTTCGGCGCCGGCTCGGGCGTCGCCGCCATCGCCGCGGCCAAGGCGGGTGCCGCCGAGGTGGTGGCCTGCGACCTCGACCCGCTGGCCCTGGCAGCCTGCCGCGCCAACGCGCAATTGAACGGCGTCCAGCTGAGTTACTCGGCGGACTTCTTCCAGGAAGAGGATCGCTTCGACCTGATCATCGTCGCCGACGTCCTCTACGACCGTGCCAACCTTCCCTTGCTGGACCACTTCCTGACCCGCGGCCGCCAGGCCCTGGTGGCGGATTCGCGGGTCCGCGACTTCCAGCATCCGCTCTACACCCGCCTGGCGGTGCTGGACGCCTGCACCTGGCCGGACCTGGCCGAGCCGGCGGAATTCCGCAATGTGAGCCTGTATCACGCGATTCGCTGAGGCACAGACGGCGCTTTGGTGGGGGGAAACCTTGTGGGGGCGAATTCATTCGCCAAGGAGCGCGCAGCGCTCCCAATCAGTTCCCGGGGCCGGACCTTCGGCCCGGTTGGCGAATGAATTCGCCCCCACAGGTAGAGCAGGCCGTGCCATCTGCAAGCTCCGCGCTCGTGCGGGGCATATTCATCCCCCGCCGGCAGCCGTATGATTCGCCCATCCTTTCGCGCTTTCGAGAGAGCAGATGAGCGACATTCCCTACATCTTCGATACCACCGGTGCCGACTTCGACCAGGCGGTGATCCAGAACTCCTTCCACAAGCCCGTGCTGGTGGACTTCTGGGCCGACTGGTGCGCCCCCTGCAAGGCCCTGATGCCGCTGCTGGCACAAATCACCGAGTCCTACCAGGGCGAGCTGCTGCTGGCCAAGGTCAACTGCGACATCGAGCAGGACATCGTCATGCGCTTCGGCATCCGCAGCCTGCCCACCGTGGTGCTGTTCAAGGACGGCCAGCCGGTGGACGGTTTCGCCGGCGCGCAGCCGGAGTCGGCCATCCGCGCCATGCTCGAACCCCACGTACAGATGCCCGCCACGCCCCAGGGCAACCTGCTGGACTCGGCCCAGGCCGCCTTCAGCGAAGGCCGCATCAGTGAGGCGGAAAACCTGCTCAAGCAGTTGCTGACCGAAGACAACACCAATGCCGCCGGCCTGATCCTCTATGCCCGCTGCCTGGCCGAACGCGGTGAACTGGGCGAAGCGGAAACCGTGCTCAATGCGGTGAAGAGCGACGAGCACAAGCAGGCCCTGGCCGGTGCCCGCGCCCAACTGACCTTCCTCCGCCAGGCGGCCGACCTGCCGGAAGTGGCCGATCTGAAATCCCGCCTGGCGCAGGATGCCGGCGACGACGAGGCGGTCTACCAGCTGGCCATCCAGCAACTCTCCCGCCAGCAGTACGAACCGGCGCTGGACGCCCTGCTCAAGCTCTTCGTGCGCAATCGCGGCTACGAGAACGGCCTGCCCCACAAGACCCTGCTGCAGGTGTTTGACCTGCTGGGCAACGACCACCCGCTGGTTGCCACCTACCGCCGCAAGCTCTACAACGCGATTTACTGACCGATGATGGGCAGGGGCGCGTGACCATCTGCCCGAGAGTCCATGTCAATCGACGCGTAGGGTGGAAATCCCTTTCGGGATTTCCACCATCGGGGCCTTGCGTGGCCTCGCTGGTGGATAGAAGAGCGCTATCCCCCTACACGACTGACCGGCAGCCCTTCGGGCTGCCTGGCGAATTCATTCGCCAACCGGGGCGTAGCCCCGGTCATCCGTATCAGCCCTTCCAGATATAAAGCGGCGCGTCCTCGCCCACCTCCACATGCACCTGCTCGCAATGGCGCAGGCGCACCAGCAGCCGCTTGCCCGCGGCCGCGCCACCGGCCAGGGCCTCCAGTTCGGCCAGCAGGCGCGGGCCTTCCATCTGTCCGGCTTCGCGCAGTACCTGCTGGGCGGTTTCCCAGAGTGCGTCGCTGCGCGGGGCGACCGCCGGGGCCTTGGTCAGCACTTCGGGCGTCAGGCGGCTGGCCAGGCGGTCCCAGTCCTCGGCATCCATCTCCACCGTCAGGTCCACCGGCCAGTCACCGATCCGTCCGCGTATGCGCAGCATGTGCAACTCCTCCAGAAACGAATGGGTAATGCTCCCACGCCGTTGGCGGGCTGCCTACATTTGTTATAACGTAACCAAAATTTGCACCCCGCTCCGGAGACCTCCCATGCGCCGCCTGCTGTCCGCCCTGCCCTTCGTCCTGCTGCCCCTGGCCGTCGCCCAGGCCCATGAGCACGAGCATGACCACCAACACGGCAGCCTCGGTGCCCATGAGCACGGGGTGGCACGTCTGAACGCCGCGCTGGACGGCAAGACCCTGGAGCTGGAACTGGAGAGCCCGGCGATGAACCTGGTGGGCTTCGAGCATGGGGCGAAGAGCGACGCCGACAAGGCCAGGGTCGCCGCCGCCCGCGCCGAGCTGGAAAAGCCCCTGGCGCTGTTCACCCTCCCCGCCGCGGCTGGCTGCAAGGTCGCCTCGCAGGAACTGGAAAGCCCGCTGTTCGGCGATGACCACCGACATGAAGGCCATGAAGAACACGCCAAGGACCACGAACACAGCGAAGTCCACGCCCACTACCGCTTCGAATGCGCCAGCCCCGAGGCGCTGAAGACCCTGGACCTCACCCGGCTGTTCAAGACCTTCCCCGCCACCGAGAAAATTCAGGTACAACTGATCGGCCCGCAGGGCCAGCAAGGCACGGAACTCACCTCCACCAACGCCAGCCTGAGCTTCTAATTTCCCCCAGAAGCGACCGGGGCAACCCGGTCGTAGTCCCATGAGCCAGACACTGATCGAACTCCAGGGGCTGGGCTTCGCCTGGCCCGGTCACCCGGAACTGCTGGATATCCCGGCGTTCTCCCTGAAACGAGGCGAAAGCCTGTTCCTCAAGGGCCCCAGCGGCAGCGGCAAGACCACCCTGCTCGGCCTGCTCGGCGGCGTGCAGAAGCCCGGCCGGGGCAGCATCCGCCTGCTCGGCCAGGACCTGGCCAGGCTCTCCGCCAGCGCCCGCGACCACTTTCGCGTCGACCACACCGGCTACATCTTCCAGCAGTTCAATCTGCTGCCCTTCCTCTCGGTGCGCGAGAACGTCGAGCTGCCCTGCCGCTTCTCGCGCCTGCGTGCCCAGCGCGCGCGCCAGCGCCACGGTAGCGTCGATGGCGCAGCCGCCACACTGTTGCGTCACCTGGGCCTGAAGGAAGAGCTGTTGCAACGCCGCGCCGACGCCCTGTCCATCGGCCAGCAGCAAAGGGTGGCCGCCGCCCGCGCGCTGATCGGCCAGCCGGAGCTGGTGATCGCCGACGAACCCACCTCGGCCCTGGATGCCGACGCCCGGGAAGCCTTCCTCCAGCTGCTCTTCGCCGAATGCGACGAGGCCGGTGCCAGCCTGCTGTTCGTCAGCCACGACCAGAGCCTGGCGCCGCTGTTCGATCGCAGCCTGTCCCTGGCCGACCTGAACCGCGCTGCGCGCCTCGAGGAGGATTGAGATGTATCTGCTGCGCCTGGCCCTGGCCAGCCTCGTCAACCGCCGTTTCACCGCGTTGCTGACGGTCTTCGCCATCGCCCTCTCGGTGTGCCTGCTGCTGGCCGTCGAGCGCGTGCGCACCGAGGCCCGCGCCAGCTTCGCCAGCACCATCAGCGGCACCGACCTGATAGTCGGCGCCCGCTCCGGCTCGGTGAACCTGCTGCTCTACTCGGTGTTCCGCATCGGCAATGCGACCAACAACATCCGCTGGGACAGCTTCGAAGCCATCAGCCAGGACAAGCGGGTGAAATGGGCAATCCCCATCTCACTCGGCGACTCGCACCGTGGCTACCGGGTGATGGGCACCAGCGCCGCCTACTTCGAGCACTACCGCTACGGCCGCGGCCAGAGCCTGCAACTGGCCGAGGGCAAGCCCTTCGCCGAGATGTTCGAGGTGGTGCTGGGCGCCGAGGTGGCCGAGGCGCTGCACTACAGGCTCGGCGACAGGATCGTGCTAGCCCATGGCGTCAGCACCGTCAGCCTGGTGCAGCACGACGACAAGCCCTTCACCGTGGTCGGCATCCTCGCCCGTACCGGCACCCCGGTGGACCGCACCCTGCACATTTCCCTGGCCGGCATGGAAGCGCTGCACGTCGACTGGCAGAACGGCGTGCCCGCCCGCGGTGCCGGCAAGGTCAGCGCCGACCAGGCCCGCGCCATGGACCTGCAGCCCAGGGCCATCACCGCCTTCCTGCTCGGCCTGAACAGCAAGATCGCCACCTTCGCCCTGCAGCGGCAGATCAACGAGTACCGTGGCGAGCCCTTGCTGGCGATCCTGCCGGGCGTTGCCTTGCAGGAACTCTGGAGCCTGATGGGCACGGCGGAGAAAGCGCTCTTCGTGGTTTCCCTCTTCGTGGTACTGACCGGACTGATCGGCATGCTCACCGCCATCCTCACCAGCCTCAACGAACGCCGCCGGGAAATGGCCATCCTCCGCTCGGTGGGCGCGCGGCCCTGGCACATCGGCAGCCTGCTGGTGCTGGAAGCCTTCGCCCTGGCCCTGGCCGGCGCAGTGCTGGGCGTGGGCCTGCTCTACCTCGGCATCGGCCTCGGGCAGGGCCATGTGCAGGCGACCTACGGACTCTACCTGCCGCTGGCCCTGCCCAGCCCCTATGAGTGGGCGCTGCTCGGCGCTATTCTGGCCGCCGCCCTGCTGATGGGTGTGGTGCCTGCTTGGCGTGCCTATCGCCAGTCGCTGGCCGACGGTCTGTCCATTCGCCTGTGAGACTCCCATGAAGCGCATCCTGCTGGCCCTGTTGCTGACCCTTTCCACCCCGCTATTGGCCGGCGAGGTACGCGAACTCACCTGGGCCGAGATGATTCCCGAGGGCTCCCCACCGCCCGCACCGCCGGCACCGATCCACGATCTCTCGCAGCTCTCCGACGCCCTCAACGCCGAAGCCGGCCCGGCCGCCAGCCAGCAATCGCCGGCAGCCCCGGTGGTCAAGGAACTGGATGGCCAGGAGGTGAAACTGCCCGGCTACATAGTGCCGCTGGATGTGAGCGAGGAAGGCCGTGTCACCGAATTCCTCCTGGTGCCCTACTTCGGCGCCTGCATCCACGTGCCGCCGCCGCCGTCGAACCAGATCGTCCATGTGAAGAGTGAACTGGGGGTGCTGATGGACGCCCTCTACCAGCCCTTCTGGATCGAGGGCCCGCTCGCGGTGAAGGCCAGCAGCAGCGAGCTGGCCGAAGCCGGCTACCAGATGGAGGCGAGCAAGATCTACCCCTACGAATCGCCGTCCAACTGACCCTGGATGCACCAAGGCCCGGTCTTTCCGGGCCTTTTCCTGTCCATCCTCAGCGACATTGCTCTGGATCAAGATACGAAGCTTCCTAATTACCGAAACTGGCTCCAGCACAGCACTTTTAGATCTCAATGGAGCCATCCATGCCCAAGCATCTTCTCACCGCCTCGCTGCTCGCCCTCGCCATTGCCTCTCCCCTGGCCCAGGCCCACAAGGCCGGCGACGTGATCGTCCGCGCAGGCGCCGCCACCGTCGACCCGAATGAAGACAGCTCCAACCTGTCGATCGCCGGCGCCAAGGTGGGCGGCACCAAGGCCACCCTGGACAGCGATACCCAGCTGGGCCTGACCGGCACCTACATGCTCACCGACCACATCGGCCTGGAGCTGCTGGCCGCCACCCCCTTCAAGCATGAAGTCGGCGTGAAAGGCCTGGGTGCCCTCGACGGCAAGCTGGCCGACATCAAGCACCTGCCGCCGACCCTGAGCCTCCAGTACTACCCGATGGACCCGAACTCGGCCTTCCAGCCCTATGTCGGCGCCGGCATCAACTACACCCTGTTCTTCGACGAGGACCTGACCAGCGAGCGCAAAGCCCAAGGCTTCAGCAACCTGGAACTGGACGACTCCGTGGGCCTGGCCGCGCAGGTGGGCATGGACTACATGCTGACCGACAACATCCTGCTCAACGCCGCGGTCTGGTACATAGACATCGACACCAAGGCCACCACCGACCTGGCGGGCGTGGGCAAGGTGAAGGTCGACGTGGACGTGGACCCGTGGGTCTACATGGTGGGCGTCGGCTACAAGTTCTGAGCACGGACATCCCCCTCACAAAGGCGCCTTCGGGCGCCTTTTTCATGGACAGGTAACGCCGGAGGCGGGAATGATAACTGTAGGGGCGAATTCATTCGCCAAGGGCTGCGCAGCAGCCCCTTGCAAGCTCGAAAGGCAGACCTTCGGCCTGCTGGGCGAATGAATTCGCCCCTACAAGGCTGCCCTCCGAATCAGCGCCCCAGCAGCCGCGCCACACCCTCGCGCAGCGGCGTCGCCACCGGGAAGTCATAACGCAGCAGCAGCCGCGCATTGTTCGCCCGGGAGTGGCGGATATCGCCGGCACGCGCTTCGGCGTGGGTCACCGGCGGCAGACCGCCCAGCACTTCGCCTATGGCGGCGAGCAGCTGCTTGAGGCTGGTGGCCTGGTTGAGGCCGATGTTCACCGGGCCGGTTTCCAGCCATTCCGCCTCCAGCGCCTGCACCAGCACCTGCACCAGGTCGCCGACATAGACGAAGTCGCGGGTCTGCTCGCCGTCGCCGAACACCGTGATCGGCAGGCCGGCCAGGGCTCGCTCGGTGAAGATGCTGATCACCCCCGAATAGGGCGAGGACGGATCCTGGCGCGGGCCGAAGATATTGAAGAAGCGGAACACCGCCGGCTCCAGGCCGTGCTGGCGGCGGTAGAAGTCCAGGTACTGCTCGCTGGCCAGCTTGTCCACCGCGTAGGGCGTCAGTGGCGCCTTGGGGGTGTCCTCATCGATGGCCTGCCCTTCGCCGTTCTGGCCGTAGACTGCCGCGCTGGACGCGAACAGCACGCGCTTCACGCCGTGCTCGCGCATGGCTTCGCAGACGTTCAGGGTGCCGATGAAGTTGCTCTGGTGGGTGCTCACCGGATCGTCCACCGAAGCCTGCACCGAGGCCACCGCGGCAAGGTGCGCCACGGCCTTGCATCCGGCCATCGACCGCGCCACCAATGCGGCATCGGCGACATCGCCTTCGATCAGTTCCAGCTGCGGGTTGTCCAGCGCCAGGTTGGCGCGCTTGCCGGTGGACAGGTCGTCCAGCACGCGTACGGCATGCCCCCTGGCGAGCAGGGCGTCGGCCAGGTGCGAGCCGATGAAACCGGCGCCGCCGGTGATCAGGATGGGGGAATCAGCCATGACGGTAGTATCGGTCCAGCAAGGTCGGCAGCGCGGCGCGCCAGGCACGCGGCTTGATGCCGAAGGTGTGGAGAATCTTCTTGCAGGCCAGCACGGCGTTCTGCGGTTCTTCCGCGGCGTCTGGGCGGGCGGCGTGGGCCTGGGGGGTGATGTCCTGCACCTTCAGCGGCTGCAGGCTGCGAGCCTCGCTGAGTAGCGCCTGGCCCAGGGCCAGGGGCGTGGTCGCCTCGTGGCCGCCGTAGTGATAGGTGCCCCAGAGCGGTGCCTGGCAATCCAGCTGCTTGAGCACCGCCAGCAACACCCGGGCGGCATCGTCCACCGGAGTCGGGTTGCCGCGGCGATCATCGGCCAGGTAGATCTCGTCGGCCTGTTCGGCGAGGCGGAGGAGTCGCCCCAGGGAACCCTCGCGGCTATCGTCCAGCAGCCAGCCGAAGCGCAGCAGCACATGCTTGGGGCAGGCCGCGCGGACGCTCTGTTCCATGCGCAAGATGGCCTGGCCACGCGCGCTGAGGGGAACGGTCTCGTCCTTCTCGCTGTAGGCGGTGGCACGGGAGCCGTCGAAGACCCGGTAGCTGGAGGGTTGCAGCAGGACGATGCCATGGTGCTGGCACAGCTCGGCGAGGCGCTCCACCCCGCGCTCCTGGGCCGTCAGGCGGGCATCGCTGACTTCGTCGGCCTGGAACCAGTCGAAGTAATAGGCGAGGTTGACCACGGCGTCGGGCCGGGTGTCGTCGAGCAACTGGGTCAGGCTGGCGGCGTCCCAGCCCTGTTCGGGCGGACGCGGAGCGAGAAAACCTATGTCTTCCTCGGCGCCGAGGCGGATCAGTGCCTGTCCGAGTGAATTGCCGCCGCCCAACAGCATCAAGCGCATTCGCATAGAGAAAAAGGTCGCTTAAAGCCGGTTAGAGGGAGTGGGCGGGCCCTTTGCCCGCCGCATAAGAGCCGCATTCTGCGGGTTTCACCGGCGTACGTCACTAGCCGCGTGGCGGCTGTGCCTTCGCCGGGCGGTAGAGGTGCGCGTGATTGCTGCGGTAGAGGGAGGAATCGGCGAAACCTTCGGCTGCCAGCACCTCGCCCACCAGAATCAGCGCCGTGCGGCGGAAATCCCGCGCCGCCACCTTGGGCAGGATATCGCCCAGGGTGCCGGTGGCCTGTTCCTGGTCCGGCCAGCTGGCGCGGTGGATCACGGCGATGGGGCAGTCGGCGCCGTAGTGCGGCAGCAGTTCCTCGACTATCCTCGCCAGTTGGCTCACCCCCAGGTGAATGGCCATGGTGGCGCGATGGCGCGCCAGGTCGCCCAGGGCTTCGCCCTCGGGCATCCGGGTCTTGCTGGCGTAGCGGGTGAGGATCAGCGTCTGGGACACCTCCGGCAGGGTCAGCTCACAGCCCAGCAGCGCGGCGCAGGCGGCGGTGGCGGTCACCCCCGGGACCACTTCATGGGGAATCCCCAGTCGACGCAGGTGGCGAATCTGCTCGCCGATGGCGCCATAGAGGGACGGATCGCCGGAATGCACCCGCGCCACGTCCTGCCCCCGGCCATGGGCTTCGGCCAGGAGGGTGACGATCTGCTCCAGGTCCAGTTCGGCGGTGTTCACCACCTGTTCCGCGCTGTGCCCGGCCAGCACGGCTTCGGGCACCAGCGAGCCGGCATAGAGGATCACCGGGCAGGAGCGGATCAGGCGCTGGCCCTTGACCGTGATGAGCTCCGGATCGCCGGGGCCGGCACCGATGAAATAGACCGTCATGGCCGTTCAGCCTCGTGGTGGATGCAGGCCAGGGCGCAGGTGGCTCTGGCGCCGCGGCGTTTGTCGATGAGCAGGACGGCGCGGCCGCCGAACAGGGCTTCGGCCTGGGCCAGGGCGGCGGCTTCGGCCACACCCGGACTGCCCGTGGCGTCCCGAACCCGCTCGGACGGCTGGTTCAGGCGTTCTTCATAGGTCCTGAGGATATCCACAGGCAGGAGCTGCAACGACAGCCCCAGTCGCTCGGCCAGGACCTTCAACCCCGGCTCTGCAGCCTTCGCCTCACTGCTGGCCAGGGCGACCAGCTCGTGGAGGGAGGCGCCGGCCTCGGCCAGGCACTGCAACAGCAGGCCTTGCAACTCGTCCGCCGGGCAATCGCGGCGGCAGCCCAGCCCGGCGACCAGTCTCAAGCGGAAGCGGCGGGGTGACGCCGGTAGAGCCAGGCGGCGGCCCAGCCCAGCACGGCCCAGAACGCCGCATTGGTGATCAGCGACGCAGCGATGAACTCGCGGGCCAGGGCTTCGGGGGCCAGGCTGGAGTGCAGGTCCGGCTGCGGCGCGCCCACCACATGGGGGATCACCAGCAGCGCCAGGCCGACGACGCGCAGCGCCCAGTGGCGGCCGAATGCGATCAGCGCCAGGCCCACGGCAGTGGCGGAGGCCGTGCCGATCCACCAGGCCTGGCGCTGGGCCAGGTCGGCGGCAGCGGTGCCCGGCAGCTCCGGCGGCAGGCCCAGGGACGGCGCCAGGGCGAAAGTGGCGAAGCCGCCCAGGCCCCAGAGTGCGCCCTGCCAGGCACGGGTCGGAGCGCGCAGGCTGAACAGCCCGGCGAGGATCAGGGCGAAGCCCACCGCCACCACCAGGTTGCTGCCGCCGGTGGACAGGGTGCGCTGCCAGCCGTCTTCCGGCGCCCAGGCCTCGTCGCTGTGTTCATGGGTGTGGGCCACGGCCGCGCCACCGTGCTCATGATCCTCTTCGTGCGCCACCGACACAGCCGGCTCGGCGCTCTCATAGGTTTCCGCCTGGAGAATCAGCGGGGTGACCCACAGGCTCTGCAGCAGGGTCAGCACCAGGGCGGCGATCAGGCCGGCGAAACCTGCGGTCTGGGCGATACGCTTGATCATCCGGGCTTACTCAGTGGCAGGGGAAGGCGGCGCTGTGGCGGGTATCGTGGGCGGCGTTGTGCACGGCTTCGATATGGGAGAAACCGGCGAAATACACCAGGGACAGGCCGATCAGGCCGGCGCCGATGGCCAGCACCAGGCGCTGGGCCAGGGTCGAGGAAGAAGCGGCGGAATGGGACAGGGTGCGGCTGGACATGGAGGTTCCCTCTGCAGTGCTAACGATACCGGCAGAGGAACGCGCGCGAGGGAAGCGGGCGCGAATGCACCCCGATTTCCGGCTTGCGCCCGCCCACCGCGGGTTGCCAAATAGCTGATCAGGCCGGTCTCCGGGCTTGCGACGCCTGCCGGTGGCAGGATGGGCATGCCTTCCCATGCCGTGTCGGCACAGTGGCGTACTTAACCCTACGGTCGCTTACCGTTGCGGGGGCAGCGTCGGACTTGCCCGGGACTGGGCGCACCGACTTCCCGTTTCACCCCGCGTACGGCGACGCGGGGCACCTGAAAAAACCGTGCTAGGACACCACGAGTCCGACCAGGCGTCAACTGGCGCGATTGACCGTCGCCCGGACGCTGCGTAGCCTTCGCCCTTTCGAGGTTCTCCGGTGGTACGCCGGAGCTAAGAGGGAACGTGGTCAAGGCCACGGCTGCCCCCGCAACTGTGATCGCCGCGAACTCCTTCGAATGCCACTGCTTCATGCGGGAAGGCGAAGGAAAGGCCCGTCTCGGGCCGGGGCGAAAGCCAGGAGACCTGCCTCGACGAATTTCCAGACAACCGGGCGGGGTGATCCGGTGGCGAATCCGTTGCGCGGGGCGAGCCCCGCTGCGTTCGTCATGCCCGCCGACCGACCACGTTAGAGGCGCGCATGAAAACCCTGGCCAAACTCCCCGTCACCATAGTCACCGGCTTTCTCGGAGCCGGTAAGACCACCCTGCTCCGCCACATGCTCGATAACGCGGAAGGCCGCCGCATCGCGGTGATCGTCAACGAGTTCGGCGAGCTGGGCATCGACGGCGAAATCCTCAAGCAGTGCTCCATCGGCTGCAGCGAGGAAGAGGCCGTGGGCCGCGTCTTCGAGTTGGCCAACGGATGCCTGTGCTGCACCGTGCAGGAGGAGTTCTTCCCGGTGATGCGCGAGCTGGTGGCGCGCCGTGGCGACCTCGACCAGATCCTCATCGAAACCTCCGGCCTGGCCCTGCCCAAGCCGCTGGTGCAAGCCTTCCAGTGGCCGGAAATCCGTAATGCCTGCACCGTGGACGCGGTGATTACGGTGGTCGACAGCCCGGCCGTGGCCGCCGGCACCTTCGCCGCCCACCCCGAGCAGGTGGACGAGCAGCGCCGCCAGGACCCGAACCTGGACCACGAGTCGCCGCTCCACGAACTGTTCGAAGACCAGCTCGCCAGCGCCGACCTGGTGATCCTCAACAAGGCCGACCTGCTGGAGGCCGAAGTCCTGGCGGCGGTGCGTGCCGAAGTGGCCGAGGAACTGCCGCCGGCGGTGAAGATTGTCGAAGCCAGCGCCGGCAAGCTGCCGCTCTCGGTGCTGCTGGGGCTGAACGCCGAGGCCGAGTTGCATATCGACAGCCGCCCCACCCACCACGACCACGAAGGCCATGAGGACCACGACCACGACGAGTTCGACTCCTTCCATGTCGACCTGCCGGAGATGGAGGAAGCGCCCCTGCTGGCGGCCCTCGGCCAACTGGTGGAGCGCCACGCGATCCTGCGCATCAAGGGCTTCGCCGCCATCCCCGGCAAACCCATGCGCCTGTTGATCCAGGGCGTCGGCAAGCGCTTCGACAGGCACTTCGACCGCAAGTGGCTGACCTTCGAGACCCGCGGCACCCGCCTGGTGGTGATCGGCCAGGAGCTGGACCAGATGGCCATCGCCAACGAACTGCGAACCGCGCTGGCGTGAGTTCCACTTCCCTCTCCCCCAGCCCCTCTCCCGCAAGCGGGAGAGGGGAGCTTGCAAGGCGCTCCGCCGACACTGCTCTGCACCGGCGCACTCCGAACCGGCTCCCTCTCCCTTCAGGGAGAGGGCTGGGGAGAGGGTGCGGCCCAAAGTGAGATAGGCCAGCCATGCACCTGTTACGCACCCAACCCGGCGGCTTCGTCCCCGACGACGGTATCGCCCACCTGGCCCAGACGCCCGCCGAGCTGGTGATCCTCTGCAGCGGCGATTCGCACCTGGCGCTGCTGGCCGAGGCCGCCCGCGAGCTGCCGGACGACTACCCGAGCCTGCGCCTGGCCAACCCCATGCAGCTGCAGAACCACGCCTCGGTGGACCTCTACGTCGACGAGGTGCTGCAGCACGCCAAGGTCATCCTCATTTCCGTGCATGGCGGCGTGGGCTACTGGCGCTACGGCATCGAGCAACTGGTGGCCCTGGCCGAGCGCGGGGCGAAGCTGATCCTGGTGCCCGGCGATGACCGCCCCGACCCGGAACTGGCGGCCCTGTGCAATGTGCCGGCCGAAGATGCCGAGCGCCTCTGGCAGTACCTGCGCCAGGGCGGCCTGGACAACGCCCGGCAGTTCTTCAATTGCCTGGCCGATCGATGGCTGGATCGCGACTACCGCTGGAACGCCCCCCAGGCCCTGCCCCGCGTAGCCCTCTACCACCCAGGGCTGCGCCAGGCGCGGCTGGAAGACTGGCAAGCGGACTGGCAACCCGGCCAGCCGGTGGCCGCCCTGCTCTTCTACCGCACCCATCTGCAGGCAGCGAACACCGCCTTCATCGACACCTTCTGCGAACGCCTGGCCGCCCGGGGCCTGAATCCCCTGCCCATCGCCGTGGCGAGCCTCAAGGAAAACCAGTGCCTGGCGGCTGTGGAAAACTGGCTGGACGAAGCCGGCGCCGCGCTGATCCTCAACACCACCGGCTTCGCCCAGTCCAACCCGGAAGCGCCCAGTCTGCGGCCCTTCCGCCGCGACATCCCGGTGCTCCAGGCGATCTGCTCGCTGGACAACGAGCCGCTCTGGCGCGACAACCTCCAGGGCCTGGGTCCGCGCGACCTGGCCATGCACATCGCCCTGCCGGAGCTGGACGGCCGCATCATCACCCGTCCCATCAGCTTCAAGGGCCTGGCCTGGCGCAGCGAGCGCAGCCAGAGCGATGTGGTCTGCTACCTGCCCCATCTCGAGCGCATGGATTTCGTCGCCGAACTGGCGCGGCGCTGGTGCGACCTGGCGCGCAAGAGCAATGCCGACAAGCGCGTGGCCCTGGTGCTGGCCAACTACCCCACGCGAGACGGTCGCATCGGCAATGGCGTGGGCCTGGACACCCCGGCAGCGGCGCTGAACATCCTGCGTGCCCTGGAAGCCGAGGGTTACCCGGTGGCGGGCCTGCCGGACAGCGGAACCGCGCTTATCCACAGCCTGCTGGGCGGCATCAGCAATGACCTCGACAGCCTGGACCTGCGCCCTTGCGCCCAGAGCCTGGCCCTGAACGATTACCTCGCCTGCTTCGCCCGCCTGCCGGAAGCCAACCAGCGCGCCGTGCGCGAACGCTGGGGCGAACCGCAGCAGGACCCGATGTTCCGCTCGGGCCGCATGATGGTGGCCGGACTGCGCTTGGGCCTGGCCTTCGTCGGCATCCAGCCGGCCCGTGGCTACCAGTTGGACCCGGCGGCCATCTACCACGACGCCGACCTGGTACCGCCCCACGGCTACCTCGCCTTCTACTTCTGGCTGCGGGAAGTCTTCGCCGCCGATGCAGTGATCCACGTCGGCAAGCACGGCAACCTCGAATGGCTGCCTGGCAAGGGCGTCGGCCTGTCCGCCGAATGCTGGCCGGACGCGGTGATGGGCCCGCTGCCGAACATCTACCCCTTCATCGTCAACGACCCCGGCGAAGGCGCCCAGGCCAAGCGCCGCGCCCAGGCGGTGATCATCGACCACCTGATGCCGCCGCTGACCCGCGCCGAGAACTACGGCCCCCTGCGCGACCTCGAACGCCTGGCCGACGAGTACTACGACGCCTCCCTGCTGGACCCGCGCCGCGCCGTGCAGCTGCGCGGGGAAATCCTCGAACTGGTGAAGGCCACCGCGCTGGACCGCGAGCTGAACCTGGTCATCAGCGATGATCCGGAAAGCTGGCTGCCGCAGCTGGACGCCTACCTCTGCGACCTCAAGGAATCGCAGATCCGCGACGGCCTGCATGTGTTCGGCGAATCCCCCACCGGGCGCCTGCGCGACGACACCCTGCTGTCCCTGGTGCGCATCCCCCGGGGTGATGGCAGGGGCGCCAATGCCAGCCTGCTGCGCGCCCTGGCCGCCGACCTGGCGCTGGGCAGCGATCCTCTGGACCTGAACTGGGCCGAGCCCTGGGAAGGCCCGCGCCCGACTGTGCTGGAGGCCGTCAGCGCTGACCCCTGGCGCAGCAATGGCGATACCCGCGAGCGCCTGGAACTGCTGGCATTGCGCTTGATCCAGTCAACGGCTATCGAATCCATCGGCCCGGCCAGCGATGCGGTTATCCACACTCTGCGCACCACGATCGCGCCCACCCTGGACGCCTGCGGCGATTCCGAAACCGGTGGCGTGCTGTCGGCCCTCGAAGGCCGCTTCGTCCCGCCCGGCCCCAGCGGCGCACCCAGTCGCGGCCGCCTGGATGTGCTGCCCACCGGGCGCAACTTCTTCACCCTGGACGTGCGCAACCTGCCCACGCCCACCGCCTGGCGCCTCGGCTTCCAGTCCGCCAGCCTGCTGCTGGAGCGCCACCTGCAGGACCACGGCGACCACCTGCGCCAGCTCGGCCTCTCCGTCTGGGGCACCGCCACCATGCGCACCGGCGGCGACGACATCGCCCAGGCCCTGGCGCTGATGGGCGTACGCCCGGTGTGGCAGGCCGGCAGCCAGCGGGTGGAGGATTTCGAGATCCTGCCGCTGTCCCTGCTCGACCGCCCGCGGGTGGACGTGACCCTGCGGGTCTCCGGCTTCTTCCGCGATGCGTTCGCCAACCTGATCCGCCTGTTCGACGCAGCGGTGCAAGCGGTAGCCGAACTGGATGAGCCCGAGGACCAGAACCCCCTGGCCGCACGGGTGAAACAGGAAAGCGCACGCCTCGCCGCCGAAGGCCTGGCCGCCGAAGACGCGCGACTGCAGGCCGGCTGGCGCATCTTCGGCGCCCAGCCCGGTGCCTACGGCGCCGGCGTGCAGGGGGCGATCGAGGAACGCCAGTGGCAGGACCGCGCCGAACTGGCCGAGGTCTACCTCAACTGGGGCGGCTACGCCTATGGTGCCCGGGACGCCGGCACCCCCGCGCGGGAGCGCTTCGCCCAGCGTCTGTCGCGCCTGCAGGCGGTGCTGCAGAACCAGGACAACCGCGAGCACGACATCCTCGACTCCAACGACTATTACCAGTTCCAGGGCGGCATGCTCGCCGCCGCCGAGACCCTGCGCGGGGAAAAGGTCGCCAGCTACCACGGCGACCACAGCCAGCCCGACCTGCCGCGCATCCGCAGCCTCAAGGAAGAACTGGCCCGCGTGGTGCGCGCCCGGGCGGCCAACCCCAAGTGGATCGCCGGCATGAAGCGCCATGGCTACAAGGGCGCCTTCGAACTGGCGGCGACGGTGGACTACCTGTTCGCCTTCGACGCCACCAGCGAACTGGTGGATGACCACCAGTACCGGCTGCTGGCCGATGCCTACCTGCTGGACAAGGACACCCGCGAATTCATCCGCCAGCACAACCCCGAGGCCCTGCGCGACATCGCCGAGCGGCTGGTGGAGGCGCAGCAGCGCGGGTTGTGGGAAAACCCGGGGGAGTACCGCGAGGCGATCGAGAACCTGTTGCTGGATAGTGAGGAGCTGTAGGGGCGAATTCATTCGCCAGGGGCAACGAAGTTGCCCTCTCGCTCCCTCAGGGCGGACCTGCGGTCCGCTAGGCGATTGAAATCGCCCCTACAAAGACCGAACGAGCCTCACCCGCGCAACCGCTCCGCCGCCTCCCGCAGGATACGCTCGGTGCCTTCCCAGCCCAGGCAACCATCGGTGATGGACACCCCATAGCGCAGGTCGCAGGACAGCGGCTGGGCACCATCGAACAGATGGCTCTCGAGCATCACCCCGCGCAGCGCGTCCTGGCCGGCCAGGCGCTGGCTGATCACATCCTCCAGTACCGCCGGCTGGCGCAGCGGGTCCTTGCCGCTGTTGGCGTGGCTGCAGTCGACCAGGATGCGCGGCAGGACACCGAGCTTCGCCAGCCCATCACGAGCCGCCTGCACGCTGGCCGCGTCATGGTTCGGGCCCTTGTGGCCACCGCGCAGCACCAGGTGGGTATCGGCGTTGCCGGCCGTCTGCACCAGCGCCGGACGGCCCAGCGCATCGATGCCGAAATGCTGGTGCCCATGGGCCGCCGAGCGCATGGCGTCGGTGGCGATGCCGAGGCTGCCGTCGGTGCCGTTCTTGAAGCCCACCGGCAGGTCCAGGCCGCTGACCATCTCGCGGTGGATCTGCGATTCGCTGGTACGCGCGCCGATGGCGGCCCAGCTCAGCAGGTCGTCCAGGTAGCCGGCCACCAGCGGCTGCAGCAACTCGGTGGCGACCGGCAGGCCGAGTTCGGCGATCTCCAGCATCAGCCGGCGGCTCAGCGCCAGGCCTGCTGCCATATCGCCGCTGCCATCCAGGTGCGGATCGTAGACCAGGCCCTTCCAGCCCACGGTGGTGCGCGGCTTCTCGACGTAGGCGCGCATCACCAGCAGCAGCTGGTCGCTCACTTCGGGGGCCAGTGCGGCGAGACGCCGGGCGTAGTCGAGGGCGGAATCGGGATCGTGGATGGAACAGGGGCCGACCACCACCAGCAGACGCGAATCCTCGCCATCCAGCACCGCGCGCACGGCCTCGCGCTGGGCGCGGATCTGGCGGGCGAGCTCATGGGACAGCGGCAGGCGCTGGCGCAGTTCGGCAGGGGTGGGCAGCGGCCGGGTGCTGCGGGAAGACGGGATGGCCGCGTCCAGGGCAACGGCGTGCAGGGACTGGGCAGCGGTAGGCAGAACGGATTGGTGCGAATTCATGACTGGCGTCCTCGGCCGGCGCGGCTCGATCCGCGCGCGGCGCTCTATCTGGGTGTTCGTTGCAAGGGGATCAGGGCGTTGGCAAAGCGGCTAAATCGCCAGTCGGAACTGCGGTAATAGGCCTGGTAGGTGCGATAGCTGATCATGGTGCGATCCTCGGTAACGTCGGTTCGGTCTTTTGGACCCTGAAAACAAAAACCCCCGGTCGGGTTGCCGACCGGGGGTTTCGTGGAGCTTTGGCGGCGACCCTGCTGGAGTGGGCCGCCTGATGGGTATCAGGTCAGCCCGTGGCTAAACCAATACCCGTAGAAATAGCTGGCCGCAGCGGCCACACGCACACGCGCCGAGGCCTTGGCCGGGGCAGCGATGAGCGAAGTGGAAGCGAGGTGCGGCATGACGATCTCCAAAGCGAATGCTGGCTAACCTACTTCATCGCCGCGCGCCGTTCAATCACTGATTTCTATCGGGTACCCCCGCCTTTCGCTACCATGCGCGACACCCGTCCGTAGGAACCTGCCATGTCCGACCTTCCCCACTTTCCCCTGGCCGCGGTCGTCGGCGCCGACGAGCTGAAGCTGGCGCTCCAGCTCGCCGCCATCGACCCCGCCATAGGCGGCGTGCTGATCGAAGGCCCGCGCGGCATGGCCAAGTCCACCCTGGCCCGTGGCATCGCCGACCTGCTGGAAGGCGCCATCTTCGTCACCCTGCCGCTGGGCGCCAGCGAGGAGCGCATCGTCGGCACCCTGGACCTGGACGCGGCGCTGGGCGAAGGTCGCGCGCGCTTCTCCCCCGGTGTGCTGGCCAAGGCCCATGGCGGAGTGCTCTATGTGGATGAGGTGAACCTGCTCCCCGACCACCTGGTGGACCTGCTGCTGGACGTGGCCGCCAGCGGCATCAACCTGGTGGAGCGCGACGGCATCTCCCACCGCCACCCGGCACGCTTCGTGCTGATCGGCACCATGAACCCCGAGGAAGGCGAACTGCGTCCGCAGTTGCTGGACCGCTTCGGCCTCAAGGTGCTGCAGGACGGCCAGCCGCAACCGGCCGAGCGCGCCGAGATCGTCCGCCGCCGCCTGGCCTTCGACGCCGACCCGCAGGGCTTCATCGAGCAATGGAGCGGCGAACAGCAGGCCCTGGCCGAGCGCTGCCAGGCCGCTCGCGATCGCCTCGCCGGTATCCCGCTGGACGACAGTGCCCTGGATGAAATCGCCCGCCGCTGCTTCGCCGCCGGCGTCGACGGCCTGCGCGCCGACCTGGTCTGGCTGCGCGCCGCCCGCGCCCACGCCGCCTGGCGCGGTACCGGGCGGATCGAGGCGGCGGACATCGACGCCGTCGAACACTTCGCCCTGGCCCACCGTCGCCTGCACGCACCGCCGCCCGCCGCACAGCCGCCGCAAAGGCCGCCAGCCAGCCAACAGGCGCCAGCCTCCGGCGGCGAAGGCCAGTGGGGCGAACTGCCTGCCCAAGCGGTCCCCATGGGCGCGCCGCGCGACCTGCCACGCTGGCCAAAAAAGCCCTGAGCATCCGCCCGCGCACGGTCACAGGGGCGGGTGCCCGGCCCAGACCCGGCACACTCGGCAACGGCCGCAGCGGCGCACGCCGCGCCGGGGCCGACGGCGCCATCGCCTGGCTGCCCACCCTGCTGCGCGGCCGCCCGCGCAAGGCCGCCGACCTTATCCGCGCACCGCGCAGCCAGCGTCCGGACGAACTCTGGCTGGTCGTAGTCGACGCCTCCGCCTCCACCCGCCGCCACGGCGCCCTGAGCCAGGCCAAGGGGCTACTGGCCGGCCTGTTCGAGGCCGCCTACCGCCAGCGCGCGCGCCTGGCGGTGCTGCACGCCACCGGGCAGCGGCCCAAGTGGCTCTGGCAGGGCAGCAAGGCCTCCCCCGCCCTGCACCACTGGCTCGCCGAACTCGGCGCCGGCGGCGGCACGCCATTGATCGAAGCGCTGCAGCAATCGGCCTTCTGGCTGGCGCGCCGGCAACGGCAGAAACCCGCCGAGACGCAGCGGATGCTGATCCTTACCGATGGGCGTTTGAAGGACTGGCCGGCATTGGAGTCGCTGGGCTGCCCGGCACTATTGGTAGATATCGAAGGGGGGCCGATTCGCCTGGGACGGGCGAGGAAGCTGGCCGAGGAATTGGGGGCGGAGTACCGGGTCATCTCCGCGCTGTGATGCGATGGGTTTCGCTCCGCTCTACCCATCCTACGAGGCCGCTGCGTAGGATGGGTTGAGTTCCGCGATACCCATCTGAAAGACCTCATGGGTATCGCTGAGCTCGCCCGTGCTACGCCCGGATCAACATCTCCGGCACCTGCCGCCCTTCCACGATCCGCTCCTGAACCCAGCGCAGCACCTCTTCCTCGTCGCGGATGCGGTACCACTCGCCTTCCGGGTAGAGGCTGGCGGTGGGCCCCTCATCGCAGGGGAACTGGCACTGGGTGCGGGTGATGTGCACGCCGCCTTCGCACTCCAGCTTGCCGGCGGCCTTAAGGGTTTCCCGCAGTTTCTTCCACAGCGGCAAGGCGCCACGGCGGGTGCAGCGCGGGCCGTTGCACAGCAGCAGGCGGCGCGCGTGGGGTGGGATGCAGGACCACGAATGGTGCTCCGGCAATTCCGGCACATCGACACACGCCAGATGCAGTTCGCGGCGTTCCACCAGCGCACAGGCGGCGCCGGCCGGGCCGGCGTCGTACTGACCCAGCAGGCTGGCGGCGAAGAGCTGCTCGGGCGACTCAAGCTTGCCCAGCTCGCTGCGTAACCAATCGAGGTGCTGGCTGCTGGATTGCGGCTCCAGGTCGATCACCAGCAAGGGGCGCGGACTGGCCGCCACCTCGCGCCAGAGACTGTCGTAGCCGGCGCTGGTATCGACGATATCGGCCAGGGCCGCCGCGCCGCGCAGGGCGGTCAGCTGGTGGCGGAAGAGTTCTGCAAAGGAGCCTTCGGTGAGGTCCGGCCCGGCGAACAGCACACGGACGTAGGGTGATGCGCTCATGGATTTTCCAGGTGGGTCGCGAGGGCCTGCCAGAGGCCCTCGACTGAATCGAATTCGCGCGCTACGGAGGGCAGCTCTGGGCGCTTGAGGATCACCACCGGCAACCCGAGTTCACGGGCCACCTGCAGCTTGGGTTCGGTGGACTGGCTGCCGCTGTTCTTGCTGATCAGCACGTCGCTGCGCAGGCGGGCGAACAGCTCGCGCTCACCCTCCAGGCTGAAGGGGCCGCGTGCGCCCAGCACTTCGAAGCGCTCCCCCCCTGGCTGGCCCTGCAGACAGCGCACCGTCCAGTGTTGCTGCGGCGGAATCTCGTGCAGGTGTTCCAGGGGCTCGCGGCCAAGGGTGAAGAAGGGGCGGCGAAAGGGCTTCAGGGCATCGATCAGTTCGGCCCAGCCGGTGACGTCGCGCCAGTCATCTCCGGGCCCCGCCTGCCAGCCGCGACGACGCAGGGCCCAGCACGGAATGCCGGCAAGCTCGGCGGCAGCCACCGCGTTGCGACTGATCTGCGCGGCATAGGGATGGGTGGCATCGAGCAGCAGCTCGATACCCTCGTCCTCGATGAAGCGGGCCAGGCCACCTGCTCCGCCGTAACCGCCCACGCGCACCTGGCAGGCCAGGTCGTCCGGCACCTTGCCGAGCCCGGCGAGGCTGTAGACATGCTCCGGGCCGAGGCGCCGGGCGATGGCCAGGGCCTCGCTGACGCCGCCCAGCAGGAGGATGCGTTTCATGCTTGTTCCAGCGCCTCGCCGACTATGTTGCCCTGGCGGTCGATGGCGAAGACCTCCAGCGCCACCTGTGCCGGCACTATCTTGCGGGCGAAGGCCAGGGCGTGGGCGCAGACCGTGTCGCCCAGGCGGACGCCGGCCCCGCTCGCCAGGGCCAGCGCCTGCTGGCTGGTATTGGCCTCACGCATGGCCTGCTGCAGTTCGGCACTGGCGCCCAGTTCGGCGGCCCATTGCGCCAGCAGCGGCAGGTCGATGCTGGAACTGCGGCTGTGCAGGTCCATATGGCCGGCGGCGAGCTTGCTGATCTTGCCGAAGCCGCCGCACAGGCTGAACTTTTCCACAGGGGCCTTGCGCAGGTGCTTGAGCGCGGCGCCGACGAAGTCGCCCATCTCGATCAGGGCAGTGTCGTCCATCCGGTAGCGCCGACGCATGGCGTCTTCGCTGGCATTGCCGGTGCACGCCGCCAGGTGGGTGAAGCCGTTGGCGCGCGCCACATCGATGCCCTGCTGGATGGAGGCGATGTAGGCCGAGCAGGAGAAGGGCCGGACTATGCCGGTGGTGCCGAGGATGGACAGCCCGCCAAGGATGCCCAGGCGCGGATTCATGGTCTTCAGCGCCAGCTCCTCGCCGCCCTGCACGCAGATGGTTACCTCGAAACCACCGGCATAGCCGCGCTCGGCGGCGAGCCGGGCCAGGTGTCCGGTCATCATCTGCCGGGGCACCGGGTTGATCGCCGGCTCGCCAACCGCCAGGGTCAGTCCCGGTTTGGTGACCGTGCCAACGCCGGGGCCGGCGTGGAAGCGCACGCCGGGTTCGGCGGCCAGGCTCACCCGGGCGTAGATCAGCGCGCCGTGGGTCACGTCCGGGTCGTCGCCGGCGTCCTTCAGGGTGCCGGCCTCGGCGCCACCCTCGATCAGCCGGCAGAACTCCAGGCGCATCAGCACCTGCTGGCCCTTGGGCAGGCCGATCTCCACCGCGTCCACCGATTCGCCGCCCAGCAGCAGGCGCGCCGCCGCCAGGCTGGTGGCGGTGGCGCAGCTGCCGGTGGTGTAGCCGCTGCGCAGCGGCGCGGGCTGTTCGGGGGTTTCGTCACGCATGGCAAGGAGCGCTCGGACAAGTCCCCTCGCCCCCTTGGGGGAGAGGGGGTGAACCTAGCACGGAGGCTGGCTGCGAACCCTCTCCCCCGGCCCCTCTCCCTGACGGGAGAGGGGAGAAAAGCAGCGCCGAAGTCATGGCTTCACCACTTCCAGCAGGGTAATCGGCAGCGCCGAGCGCCAGGTGTCGAAGCCGCCCAGCGGCTGGGCCTGGGCAATGGCGATACGGGTGAGCTCGCCGCCGTGCTGCTCGCGGAAGGCCACCAGGGTCGCCTCGCTCTGCAGGGTCACGGCATTGGCCACCAACCGCCCGCCAGGCTTGAGCTGGCTCCAGCAACTGTCCAGCACGCCGGGCTCGGTGACGCCGCCGCCGATGAAGATGGCATCCGGGGCGGGCAGGCCCTCCAGCGCGGCCGGGGCCTGACCGGCCACCAGTTGCAGGCCGGGCACGCCGAGGGCGTCGCGATTGTGCTGGATATGCCCCTGGCGGCCTTCATTGGCCTCGATGGCGATGGCGCGGCAGCCGGGGTGCGCGCGCATCCATTCGATGCCGATGGAGCCGCAGCCGGCGCCCACATCCCAGAGCAACTCGCCCGGACGCGGCGCCAGCCGCGCCAGGGTGATGGCGCGCACGTCGCGCTTGGTCAGTTGGCCGTCGTGGCGGTAGGCGTCGTCAGGCAGGCCGGTGGTCAGCGGCAATGGCCGGGTACCTTCGCCGGCCCGGCACTCGATGGCGAGCAGATTGAGCGCGGCGACCTCCGGCAGGGACCAGTCGCCGGCGATGCCGTCGATGCACCGCTCCCGCTCGCCGCCCAGGTGCTCCAGCACCGTCAGCCGGCTGGGGCCGAAGCCGCGCTCGGCCAGCAGTGCAGCGATGGCCGCCGGGCTGCTGCCGTCGTTGCTCAGCACCAGCAGGCGGGCGCCTTCGTGCAGGTGGGCATTGAGCACGGCCAGGGGCCGGGCCACCACCGAGAGCAGGGTCACCTCCTGCAGCGCCCAGCCCAGTCGTGCGGCGGCCAGGGAACAGGAAGACGGCGCCGGCAGCACGCGCATCTCCTCGACCGGAAGCTGCCGGGCCAGGCTGGCGCCGACGCCGAACAGCATGGGGTCGCCGCTGGCCAGCACGCAGATGGGCGTGCCGCGCTTCGCCAGCACCGGCGCCAGCGAGAACGGACTGGGCCAGGGCGTGCGGCGGGCACGGATGCAGCGTGGCAGCAGGTCGAGCTGGCGCGGGCCACCCACCACTTCGGCGGCGCCCAGCAGCGCATGGCGCGCAGCCTTGCCCAGGCCCGCATAGCCGTCTTCGCCTATTCCCACCACTGTCAGCCAGGGCTGCATCCACCGTCCTCATTTCCGAAAACGCCAGGGCCGTTCGACTTCCGACAGGCAGCCTTTTCATAGGTCCGGGCAAAGCGGGCATAATAGCGCCCTTCATCGGTTGCCGGAGCGGCACTCAGTCGCTCCTGCTGAAAAGGGAACACGGACAAGCCGTGGCTGCCCCCGCAACTGTAAGCAGCGAGTCCATGCAATCGAGGCCACTGATGCGAATCGGGAAGGCCGCAGAGGACGACGACCTGCCAGCCAGGAGACCTGCCGATGGGACCAGTCGCGTGTGTACGCATCGAGCGGGGTGTATCGGTGCAACGTTGTCCCTGCCGCAGGGAAACCGGGTCGCCGCGACGCCAACCTTGGTGACCTGAGTGAAGCACGCCCAGCCCACATCGCTATCCGTCCGCCCCTCGGCCTGCCCTGGCCTGCTGCGCATCGTCCAGGCGAAGGATGGCGGCATCTGCCGGATCAAGCTGCCCTGTGGCCGCCTGGCCGCGGCACAGGCCCGCGCCGTGGCGGCGGCAGCCGGCGAATATGCCGGCGGCCTGATCGAAGCCACCAATCGCGCCAACCTGCAGATTCGCGGCGTGAAGGCCGGCGCCGAACGGGCGCTGATCGACGCGCTGCTGGCCGCCGGCCTGGGCGCGGACTCCCCCGGCGCCGACGATGTGCGCAACCTGATGGTCAGCCCGCTGGCCGGGCTGGACCCGGCCGCCCTCGTGGATATCTCGCCGCTGGCCGACCAGTTGCTCCAGCTGCTGCAGGGCAAGCCGCAGTTCCATGCCCTGTCGCCCAAGTTCGCCCTGCTGCTGGACGGCGGCGAAGCCATGGCGATGCTGGAACACCCCCACGATATCTGGCTGGCTGCCATGGGCCGGGGCGAGGACGCGCTGTTCGCCTTCGGCCTGGCCGGCTGCCCGCCACGCTCCAGGGACGACCAACCGGCCCTGGCCGCGGTGCGTCGCAGCCAGGTGCCGGCGCTGGTGGCAGCCCTGCTGGAGCTCTTCCTCGAACTGGCGACGCCCGAACAGACACGCATGCGCCACCTGCTCGCCGGGCACCCGGCGGGCGACCTGCTGCTGCGCCTGCAACAGCGGCTGGAAGTTCCGCTGCTGCCGGCCGGCGGCTGGCGCCGCCCTGCCCCGCCGGCCTTTGCCCACCTGGGCGTTTGCGACGGCCGCCATGTAGGCGGCGCGCCCGCCCTGGGCCGGCTGGATGCCGCGCAACTGTTCGCCCTGGCCGACCTCGCCGACACCCTGGGCGACGGCGGCCTGCGCCTGACGCCCTGGCAATCCGTGCTGCTGCCCAACGTCCGCGACACTGAAGCGGTGCTGCACGCCCTGCAGGCCCTGGGCCTGGCTACCGACTCCGTTGAGCCCCTGGCACGTTTGATCGCCTGCACCGGCTCCGCGGGCTGCGCCAAGGGCCTGGCCGATACCAAGGCCGACGCCCTGACGCTGGCCCCCCTGTTGCCGCCAGCCGCCGTGGCGCACCTCAGCGGCTGCCCGCGCTCCTGCGCCGCCGCCCATGTGCAGCCCTTCACCCTGCTGGCCAGCGGCGCCGGCCGCTACGACCTTTACCAGCGCAGTGGCGCCGGCTTCGGCCGGCTGCTGGCGCGCGACCTCAGCATCCAAGAGGCCGGCGAACACCTGGCTGCCTCTCCTGACACCTGGAGTTCCACCCCATGATCGAGTACATCCGCGATGGTCAGGAGATCTATCGCAACTCCTTCTCCATCATCCGCGCCGAGGCCGATCTCGCCGGCATTCCCGCCGACCTGGAAAAGCTCGCGGTGCGGGTGATCCACGCCTGCGGCATGGTCGATGTGGTGGCGGACCTGCGCTTTTCCCCCGGCGCCGGTGCCGCCGGCCGCGCCGCCCTCGCCGATGGCGCGCCGATCCTCTGCGATGCGCGCATGGTGGCCGAGGGCATCACCCGCGCCCGGCTGCCGGCGGACAACCGGGTCATCTGCACCCTCAACGAACCCGGCGTGCCCGAGCTGGCCCGCGAGTTGGGCAATACCCGCTCGGCGGCAGCCCTGGAGCACTGGCGCGAGCACCTGGAAGGCAGCGTGGTAGTGATCGGCAACGCCCCCACCGCGCTCTTCTACCTGCTGGAGATGCTCGATGCCGGCGCGCCGAAGCCGGCGCTGATCCTCGGTTTCCCGGTGGGCTTCGTCGGCGCGGCGGAATCCAAGGACATGCTCGCCGCCGACAGCCGCGGCGTGCCCTATGTGATAGTGCGCGGCCGTCGCGGCGGCAGCGCCATGGCGGCCGCGGCGGTCAACGCCCTGGCCACGGAGGTGGAATGATGGAACGCAAGGGACGGCTGATCGGCCTGGGCGTGGGCCCCGGCGACCCGGAACTGATCACGGTGAAAGCCCTGCGCCTGCTGCAGTCGGCGCCGGTGGTGGGCTACTTCGTGGCCAAGGCAAAGGCCAGCCAGGGCCAGGGCGGCAATGCCTTCGGCATCATCGAGCAGCATCTCACCGACACCCAGCAGCGCATGCCCCTGGTCTACCCGGTGACCACCGAGAAGCTGGAACCGCCGCTGTCCTACGAAACCGTGATCAGCGACTTCTACGACACCGCCGCCGAACAGGTGGCCCGCCACCTGGACGCCGGCCGCGACGTGGCGGTGATCTGCGAGGGCGACCCCTTCTTCTACGGTTCCTACATGTACCTGCACGACCGCCTGGCCGGGCGCTACGAGGTGGAAGTGGTACCCGGCGTCTGCTCCATGCTGGGCAGCGCGGCGGTGCTCGGCGTGCCCCTGGTGTACCGCAACCAGAGCCTGTCGGTGCTCTCCGGCGTGCTGCCGGAGGAGGAACTGAAGGCCCGCCTGGCGGACGCCGAAGCCGCCGTGGTGATGAAGCTGGGGCGCAACTTCGACAAGGTGCGCCGGGTACTGCAGGACCTGGGCATCGCCGGCCGCGCCCACTACGTGGAGCGCGCCACCATGGCCAACCAGCGCATCGTGCCGCTGGACGAAGTGGCCCCCATGGCCTCGCCCTACTTCTCGATGATCGTCATCCCCGGCCGGAAGTGGAGGGGGTGAGGCTGCGTGGGATATGCCTGCCCGTAGGGTGCGCCATGCGCACCAATGACTCCCGGTGCGCACGGCGCACCCTACTTGTGGAACTCGACCATGCATAACGCCCCGGCCATCGTCCTGCTCGGCAATACCGGCCTGCCTGTCGCCAGGCGCGTCCAGGCGCTTTATCCACAGGCACGCATCCTCGGTCTGGAACAACGGGTGGAGGGCGCCGACCAGAGCTACGCCGAGTTCGGCGAGACCCTGCGCGAGCTCTATCGCAGCGACACGCCGATCATCGCCCTGTGCGCCGCCGGCATCGTCATCCGCACCCTGGCGCCGCTGCTGGCGAGCAAGGGCGCCGAGCCGCCGGTACTGGCGCTGGCCGAGGACGGCAGCGCCGTGGTGCCGCTGCTGGGCGGCCTCGGTGGGGTGAACCGCATGGCGCGGGAAATCGCATCCCAGCTTGCGGTGGCGCCGGCCATCACCACCAGCGGCGAACTGCGCTTCGGCACCTGTCTGCTGGACCCGCCGGCCGGCTACGCCCTGGCCGATATCGAGCAGGGCAAGCGCTTCGTTGCCGACCTGCTGGGCGGCGAGGCGGTGCGGGTGCAGGGCGAGGCGCCCTGGCTGGAAGCAGTCCGCCTGCCGTTGGAGGAGGAGGCGCAACGGGTTATCCATATCACCGCCGACGCGCGTCCGGCCGAGCGACATGAACTGCTGATCCATCCCCGCGTGACGGTGGCACGGATCGATGGCCAGGCCGATGCCGACACGGTGCGCCTGGCCCTCGCCGCCGCTGGCCTGGCGCCACTGTCCCTGGCCTGCCTGCTGACCGATCGCGAGCGCATGGTCGACGTAGAACTGGCTGCCACCGCTGCCGAACTCGGCGTGCCACTGCGCTTCGTCACTGACCAAGGCGCCCTGCCGCCCTTGTACCGGCAGGTCGAAGACATCCGCCTCTATCTGGCCGACGCACCGCTGGACCCGGCCCGCCTCGGCCAGCCGCGCGGACGCCTGACCGTGGTCGGCCTCGGCCCCGGCGCCGCCGAATTCATGGTTCCGGCCACGCGCCAGGCGCTGGAGGAGGCCGAGGATCTGCTGGGCTACGAAACCTATATCCGCATGGCCGGCCCTTTCCGCCCGGAGCAGGTACTGCACTGCACCGACAACCGCGAAGAGCTGCAGCGTGCCCGCCACGCCTTCGAACTGGCGGCCAGCGGGCGGCGCGTGGTGGTGGTGTCCTCCGGCGACCCCGGTGTCTTCGCCATGGCCGCCGCCGTGCTGGAAGCCCTCGACGAGTCCCGCGATCCGCACTGGCTGCAGGTGGAACTGCAGGTATTCCCCGGCGTATCCGCCGCCCTGGCCACCGCGGCCAAGGCCGGCGCGCCGCTCGGCCATGACTTCTGCCTGCTGTCGCTGTCGGACAACCTCAAGCCCTGGGAGGTGATCGAAGATCGCCTCGATCACGCCGCCGCCGCGGACCTGGCCATGGCCTTCTACAACCCCATCTCCAGGGCCCGCCCCTGGCAGCTGGGCCGCGCGCTGGAAATCGTCGCCCGCCATCGCAATCCGGACACGGTGGTGGTACTGGGCCGCGACATCGGCCGTCCGGCGGAGAAGCTCAGCCTCACCAGCCTCGGCGAGCTGACCCCGGAGCAGGTGGATATGCGCACCCTGGTGATCATCGGCTCGTCCCTGACCCGCCGGGTTCCGAAAGGCAACGGCGAGGATTGGGTCTACACCCCGCGCTGGTATCGCTAGCGATGGTGCCTGCGTAGGGTGGACCACGCTTCACCGGTCCACCGTTCGGGGTTCGGCTGTGCTCCGTTGGTGGATGTAAAAGGCGACATCCACCCTACGCCTCGCCGCCCCGCCGTGCCGGATAGATGAAGCGCGATCCAGCGATCATCACCGGATAATTCCAACGACTGCATGGGACGCAAGGCACGACCGAGGTTGCAAAAGCCTCGGCTCAATATGAAAATGCGACTAATTTTCATTTGATATCGCATCTCGCGGTGACCCCATGTCGTCTTCCCATCTCACCCTCCAGGCGCTGTACAGCGAGCATCACGGCTGGCTGAAGAACTGGCTGCGCAGCAAGCTGGGCAATACCGCCGATGCGGCGGACCTCGCCCAGGACACCTTCCTGCGCCTGCTGGGCAAGGGCGACAGCCTGGAGCTGCGCACCCCGCGCGCTTTCCTGCGCACCGTGGCCCGCGGCCTGGTGATCGACCACTGGCGCCGCGAGGAGCTGGAACGTGCCTACCTCGAAGCCCTCGCCTGCCTGCCCGAGGCCGAGGCGCCCTCCCCCGAGGAACGCGAGCTGATCCTCGAACTGCTGGAACGCATCGCGACGATGCTCGAGCGCCTCAGGCCCAAGGCGCGCACCGCCTTCCTGCTGGCCCAGTGCGAGGGCCTGACCCACAGGGAAGTCGCTGCGCGCATGGGCATTTCCCTGCGTTCGGTGGAACGCTACGTGGCCGACGCCCTCTACCAGTGCTACCTGCTGCGGTTCGAAGAATGAGCCCCCGGGGCCGGCCCGGCGGGCACGACGAACAGGTGGTGCGCCAGGCCATCCACTGGCTGATGCGCCTGCGCGGCAATGCCGATGCCGGGCTGCAGCGGGCCTGCGAGCACTGGCGCGGCCAGAGTGCCGAGCACGAGCAGGCCTGGCAGCGGGTGCAGCAACTGGACCGCGAGCTGGGCATGGGCCTGAAGGCCATGCCCGGTACCGGCCTGGTGCTGGACAACGCTCGCGCCGGCCTGCGTCGGCGCCAGGCGCTGAAGCTGCTGTCCGGAGCCGCGGCAGGTGCCACCGCCCTCTGGCTGACCCGCGATATCACCCCCTGGGAACGCCTCACCGCCGACCTCGCCACCGCCACCGGCGAGCGCCGTGGCCTGGCGCTCGCCGATGGCAGCCAGCTGCAGCTGAACACCGATTCGGCGGTGGATGTCCGTTTCGACTCAGAGCAGCGGCTGGTCGAGCTGCGCCGCGGGGAAATCCTCGTCAACGGCACCCTCCAGGCCATCCCACTGCGGGTGCGGACCCGCCACGGGCTGCTGGAAGCCCGGGCGGCGCGCTTCGTGGTCCACCAGGGCAAGGCTGCCTCGCGCCTCAGCGTGCTGCAGGGCAGCGTGGCGCTGAGCCCGGCCGGCGGCCTGTCGAAGCAGGTTGTCGGCGCCGGGCAGAGCTTCGACCTGAGCCGTGAGCGCATCTACCCCGTGCAGCGGCTGGACATGGAAGCCGGCGCCTGGGCGGACGGCCTGATCGTGACCCGCGACATGCGCCTGTCGGACTTCCTCAGCGAAGTCGCGCGCTATCGCCACGGCCGCCTGGCCTGCGCCGAGAGCATCGCCGACCTGCGCCTGTCCGGCGTCTTCCGCCTGGACGACACCGACAAGCTGCTGGCCCTGCTGCCACGAACCCTGCCGGTGCAGCTGCACTACCGCACGCGCTGGTGGGTGACGGTGGAGGCGCTCTTGTAGGGGCGAATTCATTCGCCAAGCAGGCCTGCCCTGTTGAGTCCCTGGGGTCAGCTGCGCTGCCCTTGGCGAATGAATTCGCCCCTACAGATCCAGCGCCCCCCAGTTCGGCTTCAACCAACAAAAGTTTTTTGGCGGGTTTTTCCACCCGCCCCGGCAAGGGGAATGAATCCCATTAACCTTTGCCAAATCCCTCGGATCCCTCAATGACCGCACCCCGCGCTTCCCTTCTCACCCTCGCCATTCGCGGCGCCCTGCTGTCCGCTGCACTGGCCGCCCCGCTACTGCCCGCCACCGCCATCGCCGACCAAAACGCCGCCATCGCCAGCCGCAGCTACGCCATTCCCGCTGGTGCCCTGGATGAGACACTGAACCGCTTCGCCCGCGAGACCGGCATCAACCTGTCCGCCACCCCGGCACAGACCAGGGGCCTGAGCAGCCAGGGCCTGAATGGCACTTACTCGGTGGAGGCCGGCCTGGCCCAGATTCTCGGCGGCACCCCGCTGCAGGCGGAAGACCTCGGCGGCGGCAGCTACGTGCTGCGCGAATTGCCGGCCGGCAGTGCGCTGGAAGTGCCGAGCACCCAGGTGTTCGCCCTGGGCAACGCGCTGGGCAGCGAAGACGGCTACCTGGCCACCCACAGCCAGATCGCCACCAAGACCAGCAAGTCGCTGATGGAAACCTCCCAGAGCGTCTCGGTGATCACCCGCGAGCAGATCGACGACCAGGGCTCCAAGACCGTGCAGCAATCCATGCGCTACACCCCCGGCATCTTCACCGGCCAGGTGGGCGCCTCGAACCGCTACGACTACGTGGTGATGCGCGGCTTCGCCGACAACAGCGTCGACAACATCTACCTCGACGGCCTGAAGACCATGGGCGACAGCGGCACCTTCAGTTCGATGCAGGTGGACCCGTACTTCCTCGAACGCATCGACGTGCTCAAGGGCCCGTCCTCGGTGCTCTACGGCCGCAGCCTGCCCGGCGGCCTGGTGGCCCTGACCAGCAAAAAGCCGCTGTACGAGGACTACGGCCAGGTGCAGGCCACCGTCGGCAACATGAACCAGAAGGGCGTGGGCTTCGACTTCAGCGGTCCGCTGGATGAGGAGAAGCGCATAGCCTATCGCCTGGTGGGCCTGGGCAAGGGCGGCGACACCCAGTTCGACCACACCCGCGACGAGCGCTATGCCATCGCCCCGACCCTGGCCATCGATCTGCGCGAAGACACCACCCTGACCCTCCAGGGCTACCTGCAGCACGACCCGAATGGTGGCTACCACAGCGGCGTGCCGGCCGACGGCAGCCTGTTCCAGCACAACGGCCGGCGCATCGACCGCGAGTTCTTCGACGGCGAGCCGGGCCTGGATGACTTCGACCGCACCCAGCGCATGTTCGGCTACCAGTTGGAACACCGCTTCAACGAGGTCTGGAGCGCGCGGCAGAACTTCCGCTACCTCTCCGCCGACGTCGACCTGTCCCAGGTCTATGGCTACCAGTGGACGGCGCCGGACAGCAACGAGCTGAACCGCTACTTCTCCGGCGCCAGCGAAGAGCTGGAGGCCTACATCATCGACAACATGGTGCAGGCCGAATTCGACTGGGGCAGCGCCCGCCACACCCTGCTCACCGGCCTCGACTACCAGCGCCGCAAGACTCACGTCGACTGGACCTCCGGCGTCGCCACGCCGCTCGACGCCTTCGACCCGGTGTACGGCAACGAGAGCCTGAGCTTCCTTTCCGAGGACAACCACACCCGTCGCCTGGAGCAGACCGGCCTGTACCTGCAGGACCTGCTCGACCTGGATCGCTGGCGCTTCTCCCTCGGCATGCGCCAGGACTGGGTGGAGGTCTCCGACGAGAACCGCACCACAGGCGGCAGGAGCGACGAGCAGTGGAGCAAGTTCACCGGCCGCGCCGGCGTGCTCTACCTGTTCGACAACGGCATCGCGCCCTACCTCAGCTACTCCGAGTCATTCAACCCTAACGCCTACTCCGACGCCGCCGGCAAGGCCCTGGAGCCCACCGAGGGCAAGCAGTGGGAAGCGGGTGTGAAGTTCCAGCCCGAAGGCAGCAACAGCATGTACACCGCCTCGGTGTTCCACATCACCCAGCAGAACGTCGCCTCCAAGCTACCGCAGGACAACTTCTTCACCTCGGTGGGCGAAGTTCGCTCCCAGGGCATCGAGCTGGAGGCGCACACCCAGGTCAGCGAGAACTTCAAGGTCCTGGCCAGCTACACCTACACCGACATCACCTACGCCAAATCGCTGGACGGCAACCAGGGCAATACCCCGAACCAGGCGCCCGAGCACATGGCCTCCATCTGGGGTGACTACCAGCTCGACGCCGGCGCCCTCGACGGCCTGCGCACCGGCCTCGGCGTGCGCTACGTCGGCAAGACCTGGGCGGACAAGGAGAACACCCTGCACGTACCGTCCTACGCCCTGGTCGACGCCCTCATCGGCTACGACCTCGGCAAGCTGGGCATGAAGGGCCTGGACCTCAGCCTGAACGCCAACAACCTGCTGGACGAGGACTATGTGGCGTCCTGCTATAGCCTCGACTTCTGCTACTTCGGCGAGAAGCGCAACGTCACGGCGACGCTGAGCTATCAGTTCTGAGTGTTCTCGCCCAGCCTCCCGTGCTGGGCCGGCTTCCCTCACCCCAGCCCTCTCCCAACGGGAGAGGGCTGGGGTGAGGGAAGCGACCATCTGCTGGGACTCGACCGGAGCCCTTGTCGAGACGGGCCGACGGCAGGATCCCGGGTTCCATCCGGGCACTCCCAATCGATAGCGAAGGCTCAGGTTACCGGAGCCGGGTTGAACAGGGTCAGGTCGTTGTGCAGCCGGTGCTTCTCAGCCCAGGTGCGCTCGCGCCCGCTGGCCACGTCGAGGTAGTAGCGGAACAGCTCCCAGCCCAGCTCTTCCAGGCTGATGCGCCCGGAGGTGATGCGCCCGGCATCGACGTCGATCAGGTCGGGCCAGCGCTCGGCCAGTTGGGTGCGGGTGGAGACCTTGATCACCGGCACCATGGCCAGGCCGTAGGGCGTGCCGCGACCGGTGGTGAAGACGTGCAGGTTCATGCCCGCCGCCAGTTGCAGGGTGCCGCAGACGAAATCGCTGGCAGGTGTGGCGCAGTACTGCAGGCCCTTGCCGCGTACCCGCTCGCCGGGAGCGACCACACCGGCGATGGCGCTGCTGCCGGACTTGGCGATGGAGCCCATGGCCTTCTCGACTATGTTGTTCAGCCCGCCCTTCTTGTTGCCGGGGGTGGTGTTGGCGCTGCGGTCGGCCATGCCGCGGGCGAGGTAGCGGTCGTACCAGTCCATTTCCCGCACCAGCGCCCGGGCCACTTCGGGCGTCGCCGCGCGCGGGGTAAGCAGGTGGATGCCGTCGCGCACTTCGGTGTTCTCCGAGAACATCACGGTGGCGCCGGCGCGCACCAGCAGGTCGGCGGCCACACCCAGGGCCGGGTTGGCGGTGACCCCGGAGAAGGCGTCGCTGCCGCCGCACTGCATGCCCAGCACCAGCTCGGAGGCCGGGCAGGTTTCCCGGCGGCGCGCATCCAGCACCTTCAGGCGGTCCTCGATCATGCCCATGATCTGCTCGACAATGCCGGCGAAGCCGCTGGCCGAATCCTGCAGGCGGAACAGCCAGGCTTCCTCGTCCTGGCCGGCGGTGAGTGCATCGCCGGGCATCAGTTGCTCGGCCTGCAGCTTCTCGCAGCCGAGGCCGATCACCAGCGCCTGGCCGCCCAGGTTGGGGTTGCGCGCGATGTTATGCAGGGTGCGGATCGGGATCACCGCGTCCGGCGCGTTGATGGCCACGCCGCAGCCGTAGCTGTGGGTCAGGGCGATCACGTCGTCGACATTGGGGTACTTGGGCAGGATTTCCTTGCGCACCCGCTCGACGCAGTGGTCCAGCACACCGGTGACGCACTGCACGGTGGTGGTCACGCCGAGGATATTGCGGGTGCCGACACTGCCGTCCGGGTTGCGGAAGCCCTCGAAGGTGTAACCCGCCAGCGGCGCCATGGGCGCGGGCACGGCGGTGGCCATGGGCAACTGGTCCAGTCCCGGCGCTTCGGGAATGCTCAACAACTCCTCGCGCACCCAACTGCCACGGGGAATATCCCGCAGGGCATGGCCGATGACGGTGCCGTAGCGCAGCACCGCGCCGCCGGCGGGGATGTCGACGAGGGTGACCTTGTGGCTCTGGGGAATGGCTTCACGGGTGACCAGGCCATCGGGGAACTGGCCGCCTTCGGCCACACCCTGCTCGTTGACGACTATGGCGACATTGTCGTCGGGATGCAGCCGTACATGGCGCGGGGAGTCCTGGTGTTGAATCAACTGCATGGCTGACTCCGTTGTTGTTCTCGGGGTTGGGCCGCGGACGTTCGCAGGGTGGATCACGCTTCACCGATCCACCATCGGAGGTGGGATCGGCTGCGATGGTGGATATGAAAAGCGATATCCACCCCACAACCCGGCTAGCGCACCAGGCACGGCCGCTTGTTGTTGAAGGTCCAGTTCGGCACCAGGTACTGCATGGCGATGGCATCGTCACGGGCGCCCAGGCCCTTTGTCTTGTAGAGCTCGTGGGCCCTGGCCAGTTCGTCCATGTCCAGCTCCACGCCCAGGCCCGGCGTCTCCGGCACCTTGACCTTGCCGCCATCGATGCGCAGCGGCTCTTTCGTCAGGCGCTGGCCGTCCTGCCAGATCCAGTGGGTGTCGATGGCGGTGATCCGGCCCGGCGCCGCTGCGGCCACATGGGTGAACATCGCCAGGGAGATGTCGAAGTGGTTGTTGGAGTGCGAGCCCCAGGTCAGGCCCCAGTCGTTGCACATCTGGGCGACCCGTACCGAGCCCTGCATGGTCCAGAAGTGCGGGTCGGCCAGGGGGATATCCACCGACTGCAGGGAGATGGCGTGGCCCATCTGCCGCCAGTCGGTGGCGATCATGTTGGTGGCGGTGGGCAGGCCGGTGGCACGGCGGAACTCGGCCATCACCTCGCGGCCGGAGTAGCCGTTCTCGGCGCCGCAGGGGTCTTCGGCGTAGGCCAGCACATGATGCTGGTCGCGGCACAGGGCGATGGCCTGCTCGAGGGACCAGGCGCCATTGGGGTCGAGGGTGATGCGCGCCTCGGGGAAGCGTTCGGCGAGCGCGGTCACCGCCTCGATTTCCGCTTCGCCGCGCAGCACGCCGCCCTTGAGCTTGAAGTCATTGAAGCCATAGCGGGCATGGGCGGCCTCGGCCAGGCGCACCACCGCTTCGGGGGTCAGCGCCTCCTCGTTGCGCAGGCGGAACCAGGCATCATCGGCCCCCACCTCACTGCGGTAATCGAGGTCGGTCCTGTTGCGGTCGCCGACGTAGAACAGGTAGCCGAGCATCTCCACCTCGTCGCGCTGCTGGCCTTCGCCGAGCAGCGCCGCCACCGGCACTTCCAGGTGCTGGCCGAGCAGGTCCAGCAGGGCCGCCTCCAGGGCGGTGACGGCATGGATGGCGATGCGCAGGTCGAAGGTCTGCAGGCCGCGCCCGCCGGCGTCGCGGTCGGCGAAGGCCTGGCGCACCTGGTTGAGCAGGCGCTGGTAGTGGCCGATGGACTGGCCCACCAGCAGGGTGCGAGCATCTTCCAGGGTCTGGCGGATGGCTTCGCCACCGGGCACTTCGCCGACGCCGACGTTGCCGGCGTTGTCCTTGAGGATCACCACATTGCGGGTGAAGTACGGGCCGTGGGCGCCGCTGAGATTGAGCAGCATGCTGTCCTGGCCGGCCACCGGCACCACGGTGAGCTCGGTGATGCGCGGGGTGCCATTGTGTTGTCGCTGGGTCATTTCTCTGTCCTTCTGCGGATTAACGGGCTGGGCTGGCGGTGGGCTCTTCGCCGGCAGCCTTGGTTTCAGCCTCGGGCTTTACGCCCTTGAGTTCGATGCGTTTGATCTCGCCGACAATGAACAGGTAACTGAAGGCGGCGAGGAAGGCATTGATGCCGACGAACACCAGGGCCCACTTGAAGGAGCCGGTGGCGGCGATGATGTAGCCGATGACGATGGGGGTGGTGATGGACGACAGGTTGCCGCAGGTATTGAAGATGCCACCAGCCAGGCCGGCGATCTGCTTGGGCGCGGTATCCGACATCACCGCCCAGCCGAGGGCGCCGATACCCTTGCCGAAGAAGGCCAGGGCCATGAAGCCCACCACCATCCAGTCGGTGTCCACGTAGTTGCACAGGATCATGCTCATCGACAGCAGCATGCCGCCGACGATCGGGGTCTTGCGCGCCACGCTGAGGGAATGGCCACGGCGCAGCAGCCAGTCGGAGATCAAGCCGCCGAGCACGCCGCCGACGAAGCCGCAGATGGCCGGCAGGGAGGCGATGATGCCCGCCTTGAGGATGGTCATGCCGCGCTCCTGCACCAGGTACACCGGGAACCAGGTGAGGAAGAAGTAGGTGAGCGCGTTGATGCAGAACTGGCCCAGGTAGATGCCGGCCATCATGCGGTTGCTCACCAGTTGCCGGATGTGCTCCCACTTCGGCCCGTTGCCCGGCAGGCGGCGGTTCTGGTCCATGTCCACCAGGGCGCCGTTACTGGCGAGGTGGTCGATCTCGGCCTGGTTGATCAGCGGGTGTTCCTTGGGGTTGTAGATGAACTTCAGCCAGACCCCGGAGAACAGGATGCCGATCACGCCCATGACGATGAACACGTGCTCCCAGCCGTAGCTGTGGACGATCCAGCCCATCAGCGGGGCGAAGATCACCGTGGCGAAGTACTGGGCGGAGTTGAAGATGGCGGACGCGGTGCCACGCTCGGCGGTGGGGAACCAGGCGGCGACTATGCGCGCGTTGCCCGGGAAGGACGGCGCCTCGGCGAAGCCCACCAGGAAGCGCAGCATGAACAGGGTCGCCACCGACCAGGCGATCGGCACCATGTCGACGAAACCCTGCAGCAGGGTGAACACCGACCAGGTGAAGATGCTGAAGGCATAGACGCGCTTGGAGCCGAAGCGGTCCAGCAACCAGCCGCCCGGTATCTGGCCGAGCACATAGGCCCAGCCGAAAGCGGAGAAGATGTAGCCGAGCATGACGGCGTCGATGCCAAGATCCTTTTGCATGGCGGAGCCGGCGATGGAGATGGTGGCGCGGTCGGCGTAGTTGATCGTGGTCACCAGGAACAGCATGAGCAGGATCAGGTAACGCACACGGGTTCTTTTCAGGACTTCGCCCATGGTTCTTCTCTCTGAATTGTTCTTGTCGAAGAGTCCGCGCGGCGCACCGCGCGGGTGTCATGTCGCATTCCGCAGGCAGCGGACGGGTTCAGAACCTCGGCTTGGCGATCCTCCAGTCCGGGTCGTACTTGCGCATCTGCCGTGCGTCGTCGCGACTGCGGATGTCGATGGACAGGAACTGCTCATGGAGTTTGGCCAGCTGATCCTGGTCCAGTTCCACGCCCAGGCCCGGCGCACCGGTGATGCTGACGCAGCCGCCCTGGATCGGCAGCTTGCCGCCCTGGATGACTTCCTCGTCCTCCTCCTGCCAGGGGTAGTGGGTATCGCAGGCATAGGACAGGTTGGGCACCGCGGCGGCCACGTGGGCCATGGCCATCAGGCTGATGCCCAGGTGCGAGTTGGAGTGCATCGACAGGCCCAGGCCGAAGGTGTCGCACATCCGCGCCAGCACCTGGGTATCGCGCAGGCCGCCCCAGTAGTGGTGGTCGGCGAGGACGATCTGCACGCTGTTCTGCGCCACGCTGCGGCGGAATTCCTCGAAGTCAGTGACCACCATGTTGGTGGCCAGTGGCAGGCCGGTGCGCTCGTGCAGCTCGGCCATGCCTTCCAGGCCCGGAGTGGGGTCTTCGTAGTACTGCAGGTCGTCGCCGAGCAGCTCGGCCATGCGCAGCGCGGTGTCCAGGGACCAGTTGCCGTTGGGATCGATGCGCAGCGGGTGGTTCGGGAAAGCCTTCTTCAGCGCCTTGATGCAGGCCACTTCATGTTCCGGTTCGAGGGCGCCGGCCTTGAGCTTGATGCTCTGGAAGCCGTGGGCCTCGATCATGCGCGCGGCCTGGGCGACGACCTGTTCCTCGGACAGCGCCTCGCCCCAGGAGTCCGGCGCGTAGGGCGCATCGATATGTTTCGCATACTTGAAGAAGAGGTAGGCGCTGAACGGCACCTCGGTGCGCACGGCGCCGCCCAGCAGGTCCACCAGGGGCATGTTCAGCGAACGCGCCTGCAGGTCGAGGAAGGCCACCTCGAAGGCGGAATAGGCATTGGCCACCTGCTTGCCGGGGTGGGAGCCGGGTGCCAGTTCGGCGCCAGCCTTGGCCGGTCCGAGGCGGGCCACGGCCTGGATGACGCGGGCGCGCAGGCCGTTGAGGTCGAAGGCGTCCAGGCCGACCAGGCTGTCCTGCATCGCCTGCAGTACCGCCAGGACCGGGGCGTCGCCATAGCTCTCGCCGAGGCCGATGTAGCCGTTGTCGCTCTCGACCTCGATGATCGAGCGCAGCGCGAAGGGCTCGTGGATGCCGCTGGCATTGAGCAGCGGCGCATCGCGAAAGGCGATGGGGGTGACTCTGACTCGTTTGATCTTCACGACCGATTCCTACCTGTGCTTGTTGTTGTACCGGTAGTCCCTGATGGAGTACGGGGGCGTGCCCTGCCCCGCCTGGATCAGCCCGCGATGTAGGTGGTTTTCACCATGGTGTAGAACTCCTGGGCATGGCGCCCCTGCTCGCGAGGCCCGTAGGACGAGCCTTTGCGGCCGCCGAACGGCACGTGGTAATCCACCCCGGCAGTGGGCAGGTTGACCATGACCATCCCGGCCTGGGCGTGGCGCTTGAAGTGGTTGGCGTACTTGAGCGAGGTGGTGGCGATGCCGGCGGAGAGGCCGAACTCGGTGTCGTTGGCCAGCGCCAGCGCCTCTTCGTAGTTCGCGACGCGGATGACGTTGGCCACCGGGCCGAAGATTTCCTCGCGGCTGATGCGCATCCCCTCATGGCTGTCGGCGAACAGCGCCGGAGCGAGGAAGTAGCCGTTGGTGTCGCAGACCACCCGCTCGCCACCGGCCACCAGGCGCGCACCTTCGTCGCGGCCGATGTCGATGTAGCGCAGGTCCTGCTCCAGTTGCGCCTGGGATACCACCGGACCGATGTCGATGCCGTTGCCCAGGGCATGGCCGACGCGGATGCCGCGCATGCGCTCGGCCATGGCCTCGACGAAGCGGTCGTGGATGCCGGCGGTGACGATCAGCCGGCTGCTGGCGGTGCAGCGCTGGCCGGTGGAGTAGAAGGCGCTCTGCACGGCGAGTTCGACGGCGGTCTTGAGGTCGGCGTCGTCGAGGATCACCTGCGGGTTCTTGCCGCCCATTTCCAGCTGCACCTTGGCGCCACGGGCGACGCAGGCGGCGGCGATGCTACGGCCGACACCCACCGAACCGGTGAAGCTGATGCCGTCGACACGATGGTCATTGACCATGGCTTCGCCCACCACGCGGCCGCTGCCCATCACCAGGTTGAACACCCCGGCCGGGAAGCCGGCGCGGGAGATGATCTCGGCCAGGGCCCAGGCACTGCCCGGCACCAGGTCGGCGGGCTTGAACACCACGCAGTTGCCACAAGCCAGGGCCGGGGCGATCTTCCAGGCCGGGATGGCGATGGGGAAGTTCCAGGGGGTGATCAGGCCGATCACGCCGAGGGGCTCGCGGGTCACTTCCACCGACACACCGGGGCGTACCGAGGGCAGCACTTCACCGGCCAGGCGCAGGCATTCGCCGGCGAAGAACTTGAAGATGTTGCCGGCGCGGCTCACTTCGCCAATGGCTTCGGGCAGGGTCTTGCCCTCTTCCCGTGCCAGCAGGGTGCCCAGTTCCTCGCGGCGGGCGAGGATCTCGCTGCCCACCTTGTCCAGGGCGTCGGCGCGGGCCTGGATGCCGGATACCGACCAGGCCGGGAAGGCCGCGCGGGCCGCCTCGATGGCCTGGGCCACCTGGGCGTCGTCGGCCTGGGCGTACTCGCCCAGGCAGTCGGAGAGATCGGAGGGATTGATGTTGCGCGACCAGCCGCTGCCGGCCACCCATTCCCCACCGATGTAGTTGTCGTAGCGTTTATCAGTCACGAGCCTTCTCCTGGTTGCGGATCACTGCGCGCCCTGGGCGTCGACCAGCGCGGCGAGACGCTCGTACTCGTCCGGCAGCAGGTCGGTCAGCGGAGCGCGGACCGGGCCGGCGTCGTGGCCGACGATACGCGCGCCGGCTTTCACGATGCTGACGGCGTAGCCGGCGCGGCGATTGCGGATGTCCAGGTAGGGCAGGAAGAAGTCGTCGATCAGCTTGCCGATGGTGGCGTGGTCGTCGGCGGCGACGGCCTTGTAGAAGTCCATGGCGGTCTTCGGAATGAAGTTGAACACGGCGGAGGAGTAGACCGGCACGCCGAGTGCCTTGTAGGCCGCGGCATAGACCTCGGCGGTGGGCAGGCCGCCCAGGTAGCTGAAGCGCTCGCCGAGGCGGCGGCGGATGGACACCATCAGCTCGATGTCGCCCAGGCCGTCCTTGTAACCGATCAGGTTCGGGCAGCGCTCGGCCAGCTGCTCCAGCAGCGCCGGGGTCAGGCGGCAGACGTTGCGGTTGTAGACCACCACGCCGATCTTCACCGACTTGCAGACCTGCTCCACATGGGCCGCCACGCCTTCCTGGCTGGCCTCGGTGAGGTAGTGCGGCAGCAGCAACAGGCCCTTGGCGCCGAGGCGCTCGGCCTCCTGGGCGTACTGGATGGCCAGGCGGGTCGGGCCGCCCACGCCGGCGAGGATCGGAACGCTGCCGGCACAGGTGTCGACGGCGGTCTTGATGATCGCGGAGTACTCGTCCGGCGCCAGGGAGAAGAATTCACCGGTACCACCCGCGGCGAAGAGTGCCGAAGCGCCATAGGGAGCCAGCCACTCCAGGCGACGGGCGTAGCTCGCGGCATTGAAATTGCCGGCAGCGTCGAAGTCGGTAACGGGGAAGGACAGCAGCCCGGAGGAGAGGATGGACTTGAGTTCTTGTGGATTCATTATTCGAGCACCCTGCGAAGCGGTTTGAGTGGAGCCGGGGCGAACCGGCCTTAGAGATACGTTATCGTACAACAAAAAAGACTGCCAACCACCGTTCATCCCTCCGTTCGCTCATCGCCCGCTACTGCGGCGCGGAACGCTCTACCTACTTCTACGGCCATGAAAACCCTCTAAATCAGGACATTCAGCCTTTAGGTCGCCAGGTGCGGGATGAATCGACAACTGCGCAAGCGGCTATTCCGTGGCCAAGTCTTTCGGCCCTTCGACACCTGCCATGCCTGCGACAATCCGAATCAGTTGTACGACAACATATAACAGCAAATCTTGTAGGACAACTCCTGGACGGAAAAAAGTTTCGCCCTCCTCCCCGGTACTCGCCTGACCGTAGGGTGCGCTGTGCGCACCAACAGCGGGATCAGCTCCGCGCGACGTCCAACCGCTGGTGCGCGCGGCGCACCCTACCCCCCAGCCCCACCCAGGGCGCAGCAGGAAGAGGGCGCTGCTCATGCCCACGTCCAAATAAAAAGGGCCGCTCGATGCGGCCCTTGCTCTGCGCGGATTGCCCTCAGCCCTGCCCGGCCTTCTCGGCCTCTTCATGGGCCTGGCGCAGGCGCTCGCGGCTGTTGGTCAGGTGCAGGCGCATGGCCGCGCGCGCCGCGTCGCTGTCCTGGCGGGCAATGGCCTCATAGATCTCCTCGTGCTCACGGCTCAGGCGAGCGAGGTAATGCTCCCGATCGTCATGGGCGATACGCGCCGAGTTGAGCCGGGTGCGCGGAATGATGCTGGTGCCCAGGTGGGTCATGATGTCGGTGAAGTAGCGGTTGCCGGTGGCCAGGGCGATCTGCAGGTGGAACTGGAAGTCCGAAGCCACTGCGTCGGTGCCGTGGGCGGCACTGAGGAAGCTGTCCAGCGCCTCGCGCATGGCTGCCAGTTGCTCCGGACTGCGGCGCTGGGCGGCCAGGCCGGCCGACTCCACTTCCAGGCTGATCCGCAGCTCGAGAACGGCCATGACGTCGCGCAGGGTGACTATGGTTGCCGGGTCGATGCGAAAGCCCATGGGGCTCGGGGTATCCAGCACGAAGGTGCCGATGCCGTGGCGGGTTTCCACCAGTCCAGCCGCCTGCAGCCGCGAGATGGCCTCCCGCACCACGGTGCGGCTCACGCCCTGCGCTTCCATGATGGCGGACTCGGTGGGCAGCTTCTCGCCGCGCTTGATCACGCCACTCTGGATCTGCTGGGAGAGCTCGGTCACCAGCTCCTGTGCCAGGCTGCGGTGCTTGCGGCGCGGGCGCGGCTGGGTGCTTGGGTTGTCCATTGCGAAGGTCGGTCCGGTGGGAACTGAGGGCTCATCATAGCCCAGCGAGTTGTACGATGACACTCATCCACAGCACCTGCGATCGTCCGACGGGCTTGCCTTGAACGACAAGGGAACGGCCCGCGAAGTTCTACTCGAAAAAACCATCTGCATGTACGACTGGCCGGGAGCTGCCGCTGTCCGAGCGACGGACGACAGATTACAGACGACAAACGACATTTAATACGCCTAAAAATCATACGCGCAGAAGCTAGGCTCAAGTGACGAATCATCTATTGGATACGGCCGAAAGTTCAACCTGATTAACAGGAAACTCAATTAGCCATGCAGTCAATACCAACTATCTCGCCAACTCCATCGGCCAAGTCGTTTCGCAATGACATCAATGGACTTCGGGCATGGGCGGTGATTGCCGTAGCCCTGTACCACTTCAGCGTACCAGGCTTTGCCGGGGGCTTTGTCGGTGTAGATGTATTCTTTGTGATTTCCGGATTCCTGATGACTCAGATCATAATTTCCGGAATGGATACACAGAGCTTCTCTTTTTGGAACTTCTATACAGCGCGCGCAAACCGAATCATCCCCGCCTTGCTAGCTCTTTGCATTACCCTGATGATCTCAGGATGGTTTTGGCTTCCAACCATTGATTACCGCAAACTGGGAACCCACGTCGCAACCTCCATTGCTTTCTTCTCCAACATAAAATTCTGGAATGAAGCCGGTTACTTCGACTCGGACTCTCATGACAAATGGCTGCTGCATACATGGTCCCTGTCGGTGGAATGGCAATTTTATATTCTTCTACCATTGGCCATTGCGATCATCTGGCGATTCTTTGGCAAGCAGAGTGTCAAGTGGGCCTTTCTCGGTGCCGGGGTGATTTCCTTTGCGTTTTCCATCTATCTCACGCATCGCTCCCAAGGTGCCGCTTTTTATCTGCTTTCCACTCGAGCCTGGGAAATGCTGGCAGGAGGACTGGTCTGGTGGCTGACCGCTCAACGCACTTTTGAGGAAAGAACGGCCAGAGCGATGGAAATCCTCGGCTTGGCGATGATTGTATTCTCCATCGAATTCTTTGATGCAGGAACCGCCTGGCCAAGTGGTTATGCTGCATTTCCAGTGACAGGGGCAATGTTGACATTGGCTGCCCACCGTCGAAATTCGCCATTCACTACCAACGTTATCGCCCAAAGGCTGGGGAACAGCTCCTACTCTATCTATCTATGGCACTGGCCGATCGTGGTGCTGTTCACCTACGCAGGGATTCAACATGAAACCTACTGGATCGTGGTCGGGCTGTTGATCAGTGTGACACTGGGCGAACTATCATTTCACTGGATTGAAAACCCGGCGCGAAAATGGCCAAGTGCACTAGGCTTGAAGAACAACATCGCTTTAATTGGAGTATCTGTAATTGCAACCGGCAGTATGGCCGTCGGAGTGCGCTACCAGAATATTGAAAATCGCATCCAGGTCGACATTGAGAGTGCAGCCAACGAATCGCTCAACGTAAAACCGCGACGCGATGAGTGCCTTACCAGATCGGGAGACGAATCGAGATCATGCATTTATGGCGGAGACAATATAAAAGCCATTGTCATAGGTGATAGCCATGCGGACGCCATTACCACTTCGGTACAGGCAGCCTTGTACGACAAAAATGAAGGCATTGTAGACTGGAGCTATGTCAGCTGTCCGACGATAAGCGGAATTCATATAACCCCACAAGCCCCCAGCAGCGGCGAAGACTGCTATGGATTCAATGAATGGGCAATTTCCAACCTGAAGAAATATAGCAGCGACATCCCACTGATCATCGTAAACAGAACCACCGCTTACGTCTTTGGCGACCACAACCACAAGGGGCACGCCCAGAAACTGCTGGCGTATTTCTCAAAAACCTATGACACCCCGACAAGAGAGTATCTTGACGAATTCAAGGAACGACTTGTAGACACAGCCTGCGGCATCGCCAAGGAACGCCCCGTATATCTGGTCCGCCCATTCCCGGAAATGATGGTCAATGTACCAAAGACAATCGCTCGTTCTTTGATATTTGGCAAGGCCGAGGAGGTTTCGATATCTATTGATGACTATTACAAGAGGCACGCCTTTGTTTGGAGTGTCCAAGACGAGGCCGCAAGGCGTTGTGGCGTCAGAATCCTCGACCCTTTGCCGTTCCTGTGTAATGAAGGTCGTTGCTGGGGAAGCAAAAACGGGCGGCCACTCTATTATGACGATGACCACCTGAGTGAATATGGCAATAGACTACTGACACCCATGTTTCGGCAGGTATTCACAACCGATGCGCCGTCTGTGGAAGAGATGGCACGGAAAGCCCCTCCACCGAAATATCCAACTATGTAGCGGGGCGTTCTCCGCCCAGGTACGGAGAGTTTTACGAGCTTCCCCAAACTTGCGCATTGATGGTCTCGCTCCGGACTGTGCTTGGCACACAGGGTCTGCCTGCACGCCCTGAACAGATCGCCCGATCGAACCACTGCAGGAACGCTCTGATCATCGGAGCGCAGTTTCAGCTATGCAAAAAAGCGAAACCCCCGCAGTGCGGGGGTTTCGACCCAAACCTTACAAAAGGTGTCTCAAGGTCAGAACGGAATATCGTCGTCGAAGCTGTCGTAGTCCGGAGCGGGCTGGGCGGCAGGCTGCGGAGCCGGACGCTGCTGCGGGGCGGACTGCTGCGGCTCGCGCTGCGGACGCGGCGCGCGCGGGGCATCGCCTTCGCTGCCGGGACGGCCGCCGAGGAGCTGCATGTTGCCACCCATGTCGACCACGATCTCGGTGGTGTAGCGCTTCACGCCATCCTTTTCCCACTCGCGGGTCTGCAGGCGGCCCTCGACGTAGACTTGCGAACCCTTGCGCAGGTACTCGCCGGCGATCTCGGCGAGACGGCCGAAGAACACCACGCGGTGCCATTCGGTGCGCTCCTGCTGCTGGCCGGTCTGCTTGTCCTTCCAGGACTCGCTGGTGGCCAGGGTGATGTTGGTCACCGCGTTGCCGTTGGGCAGGTAGCGGGTTTCCGGATCACCACCGACGTTACCAACCAGAATGACTTTGTTAACCCCACGGGCCATGACGTTCTCCTAGGCTTCAGCACGTTCCGGGGCCGATTCGATCAGGCGCTCCAGGGACATGCGGTCCAGTTTTTCAGAATCCACTTTGATGTAGATGGCCGCCTCTTCGGCCACCACGACGGCATCTGCCACTCCGGGCACTGCCAGCAAACGCGCAACCAACCCGGTATCGGCCACGGCCGCCGCGCTGAGCGGCAGGCGCAGGCTGGTTACGTACGGAGGTTCACGCATAGTAACAGCAATGACCAACCAAATCGCACAGAGCACCGCACAACCGACGAACACCGTCGACAGGCCGCCGTGCTGGAACAGCCAGCCGCCAAGGATGCCGCCGAGCGCCGCGCCGAGGAACTGGCTGGTGGAATAGACGCCCATCGCCGTGCCCTTGCCGCCGGCCGGGGCCACCTTGCTGATCAGCGACGGCAGCGAGGCCTCCAGCAGGTTGAAGGCGGTGAAGTAGACGATGGCGCCGAATACCAGTGCCCGCAGGCTGTTGCCGAACTGCCAGAAAAACAGTTCGCAGGCACAGAGCACGGCGACGGCGCCGACCAGCACGCGCTTCATCTGGCGCTTCTTCTCGCCATAGATGATGAAGGGAACCATGCCGAAGAAGCCCACCAGCAGCGCGGTGAGGTACACCCACCAGTGCTCTTCCCTGGGCAGGCCGGCCTTTTCCACCAAGGCCAGCGGCAGGGCGACGAAGCTGGCCATGAGGATGGCGTGCAGGGCGAGGATGCCGAAGTCCAGGCGCAGCAGGTCGGGGTGTTTGAGGGTGGGCAACAGGGCCTGGCGCGCCACGCCGGATTCGCGATGCTGCAGGGGATGAGTCGCGCGCGGGACCATGGTGGCGATGATCAGCATGCCCAACAGCGCCATACCGGCGGTGGTCCAGAACAGGCCGGAGAGGCCGAAGGCGCGGGTCAGCAGCGGCCCGACCACCATGGCCACGGCGAAGGACACGCCGATGCTCATGCCGATCATGGCCATGGCCTTGGTGCGATGCTGTTCACGGGTCAGGTCGGAGAGCAGCGCCATGACCGCCGCGGAAATGGCTCCTGCGCCCTGCAGCACGCGGCCGGCGATCACGCCCCAGATGGAGTCGGCGTTGGCCGCCAGGGCGGCGCCAGCGGCGAAGATCAGCAGACCGATGTAGATCACCGGCAGGCGGCCGATACGGTCGGAAATGATACCGAAGGGGATCTGCAGCACGGCCTGGGTCAGGCCGTACGCACCGATGGCCAGGCCGATCAGGGCCGGGGTGGCGCCGGACAGATCCTGGCCATAGGTAGCCAGCACCGGCAATACCATGAACATGCCGAGCATGCGGAACGCGAACACCAGGGCCAGGCCGCTGGCTGCGCGCGTTTCGCTGCCGCTCATGCGTTCAGAGTGGGAGTCGTGCATAGGTGCCTCAAGGAAAATCGATCGGGGCCCGCGTCGTGCGCCCCTGACTGGCTGGCCACCCGTTCCTGGGTGCCCGGCTGTTGCCGGAGCCCGAAAAATGCCGCGCATTCTAGCAGTCCCGGCTGTTTCCGGCACAGCCGTGACGCTTTGCCGCGTTCACACGGCGAGCCGTATAATCGCGGGTTTCCGCCCGCCAAGTGAGGCCGTTGTGGACAAGATCCTGATCCGTGGGGCACGTACCCACAACCTGAAGAACGTCGACCTCACCCTGCCCCGCGACAAGCTGATCGTGATCACCGGCCTGTCCGGTTCCGGCAAGTCGTCGCTGGCCTTCGACACCCTCTACGCGGAGGGCCAGCGCCGCTACGTGGAGTCCCTGTCGGCCTACGCCCGGCAGTTCCTGTCGATGATGGAAAAGCCCGACGTGGACACCATCGAGGGTCTGTCCCCGGCCATCTCGATCGAACAGAAGTCCACCTCCCACAACCCGCGCTCCACTGTCGGCACCATCACCGAGATTTACGATTACCTGCGCCTGCTCTACGCCCGGGTCGGCACACCACGCTGCCCTGACCACGACGTCCCGCTGGAAGCCCAAACCGTCAGCCAGATGGTCGACCAGGTGCTGGCGCTACCCGAGGGACGCAAGCTGATGCTGCTGGCGCCGGTGGTGCGCGAACGCAAGGGCGAGCACCTGGCGGTGTTCGAGGAACTGCGCGCCCAGGGCTTCGTCCGCGCACGGGTGAATGGAAAGCTCTACGAGCTGGATGAGCTGCCCAAGCTGGACAAGCAGAAGAAGCACAGCATCGATGTGGTGGTAGACCGCTTCAAGGTTCGTGAGGACCTGCAGCAGCGCCTGGCGGAGTCCTTCGAGACGGCCATCAACCTGGCCGACGGCATCGCCCTGGTGGCCCCCATGGATGACGAAGAAGGCGAAGAGATCATCTTCTCCGCGCGCTTCGCCTGCCCCCATTGCGGCCACTCCATCAGCGAGCTGGAACCCAAGCTGTTCTCCTTCAACAACCCGGCCGGCGCCTGCCCTACCTGCGATGGCCTGGGGGTGAAGCAGTTCTTCGATGCCAAGCGCCTGGTCAATGGCGAGCTGACCCTGGCCGAGGGCGCAATCCGCGGCTGGGACCGACGCAACGTCTACTACTTCCAGATGCTCGGCTCCCTGGCGGCGCACTACGGCTTCGACCTGGAGAGGCCGTTCGAGGAGCTATCCGCCGAGTACCAGAAAGTGATCCTCTTCGGCAGTGGTCGCGAGAACGTCGACTTCCGCTACCTCAACGACCGCGGAGATATCGTCAAGCGCTCCCATCCCTTCGAGGGGATCATCCCCAATCTGGAACGGCGCTATCGGGAAACCGAATCGGCCACGGTGCGCGAGGAGCTGGCCAAGTTCCTCAGCACCCAGCCCTGCCCCGACTGCCGCGGTACCCGCCTGCGCCGCGAGGCGCGTCATGTCTGGGTGGGCGCCAAGACCCTGCCGGCGGTCACCGGCCTGCCGGTGGGCGATGCCGCTGAATACTTCGGCGGCCTGAGCCTGACCGGCCGACGCGGCGAGATCGCCGAAAAGATTCTCAAGGAGATCCGCGAGCGCCTGCAGTTCCTGGTCAACGTCGGCCTCGACTACCTGACCCTGGATCGCAGTGCCGACACGCTCTCGGGCGGCGAGGCCCAGCGCATCCGCCTGGCCAGCCAGATCGGCGCAGGGTTGGTGGGCGTCATGTACATCCTCGACGAGCCCTCCATCGGCCTGCATCAGCGGGACAACGAGCGCCTCCTGGCGACCCTCACCCACCTGCGCAACCTGGGCAACACCGTGATAGTGGTGGAACACGACGAAGACGCCATCCGCCTCGCCGACTACGTGGTGGACATCGGCCCCGGCGCCGGCGTGCACGGCGGCCAGATCGTCGCCGAGGGCACCCCGCATGAAGTCATGGCACACCCTCATTCACTCACCGGCAAATACTTGTCCGGCAGGGTCAGGATCGAGGTGCCGGCCCAGCGCACCCCGCGGGACAAGAAGAAGTCCCTCAAGCTCAAAGGCGCCAGTGGCAACAATCTGCGGCAGGTGAACCTGGAGATCCCGGTGGGCCTGCTGACTTGCGTGACCGGCGTTTCCGGCTCCGGCAAGTCCACCCTGATCAACAACACCCTGTTCCCCATCACCGCCACCGCCCTGAATGGCGCCACCTCGCTGGAGGCCTCGCCCCACGACAGCTTCGACGGCCTGCAACACCTCGACAAGGTGGTGGACATCGACCAGAGCCCGATCGGCCGCACCCCGCGCTCCAACCCCGCGACCTACACCGGGCTGTTCACGCCGATCCGCGAGCTGTTCTCCGGCGTGCCGGAGTCCCGCTCCCGCGGCTATGGCCCTGGGCGTTTCTCCTTCAACGTCAAGGGTGGCCGCTGCGAAGCCTGCCAGGGCGACGGCGTGATCAAGGTGGAGATGCACTTCCTGCCTGACATCTACGTCCCCTGCGACGTCTGCAAGGGCAAGCGCTACAACCGCGAAACCCTGGAGATCCGCTACAAGGGCAAGAGCATCCACGAGGTGCTGGAGATGACCATCGAGGAAGCCCGCGAATTCTTCGACGCGGTACCGGCCATCGCCCGCAAGCTGCAGACGCTGATTGACGTGGGCCTGTCCTATATCCGCCTGGGGCAGTCGGCCACCACCCTGTCGGGTGGCGAGGCGCAGCGCGTCAAGCTATCCCGCGAGCTGTCCAAGCGGGATACCGGCAAGACCCTCTACATTCTCGACGAACCCACCACCGGCCTGCATTTCGCGGATATCCAGCAACTGCTGGACGTGCTGCACCGCCTGCGCGACCACGGCAACACGGTGGTGGTGATCGAGCACAATCTGGATGTGATCAAGACCGCCGACTGGCTGGTGGACCTGGGCCCGGAAGGCGGCTCCAGGGGCGGCCAGATCATCGCGACCGGGACTCCGGAGGAAGTGGCGGAGATGCCGCAGTCCCACACCGGGCGCTTCCTCAAGCCGCTGCTGGAGCGTGATCGCGCCTGATCCGAACGGCGCGCAATGGAAAAGGCCGGGCATCGCTGCCCGGCCTTTTCGCCTTCACGGGATGGATTGTTACCTGGTGGCCTTCAGCGCAGCGCGGACGCCATTGCCGTAGTCCGGATGCACCTTGTCGAAGTGCGCCAGCTGCCGGTCGATGATGAACTGCGGCACCCCGGCCATGGACGCGGCAATGTTGCCGAACAAGCGCTGTTTCTGGCCTTCATCGAACAACTGGAACAGCGCGCGCGGCTGGCTGTAGTCGTCGTTGCCGTCGCGATGGTCGTAGCGATCGGCGGCTCCATCGATGGCCAACGGCGGTTCCGCATACTCCGCTGACTCGGCCGGTCCGCTGAAGGAGTTCGGCTCGTAGTAGGCGTCCGGGTTCGGGTTGTTGGCGAAGAAGCGCATCGCACCATCCTTGTGGTAGTGGTGCACCGGGCATTTCGGCGCGTTCACCGGCAGCGCCTCGTAGTGGGTGCCCAGGCGATAGCGGTGCGCATCGGCGTAGCTGAACACCCGCGCCTGAAGCATCTTGTCCGGCGAATGGCCGATACCGGGAACAACGTTGGACGGCGAGAACGCTGCCTGCTCGATCTCGGCGAAATAGTTCTCCGGGTTACGGTTCAGCTCCAGGACGCCCACCTCGATCAGCGGGAACTCGCCATGGGGCCAGACCTTGGTCAGGTCGAACGGGTTGAAGCTGGACTTGCGCGCCTGCTCTTCGGTCATTACCTGAATGCAGAAGCGCCACTTGGGGAAGTCGCCTTTCTCGATGCTGTAGAACAGGTCTTCCTGCGTGGACTCGCGGCTGCGGCCCACGACTTCTCCGGCCTCGGCGTTGGTCCAGTGCTTGTGGCCCTGGAGCGTCTTGAAGTGGAACTTGACCCATACGCGTTCGTTGGCGGCATTGATGAAGCTGTAGGTGTGGGAGCCGTAGCCGTTGATGTGGCGCACGTCGGTAGGCAGGCCACGGTCGGACATGAGGATAGTGACCTGGTGCAGACTTTCCGGCGACAGCGACCAGAAATCCCAGGCCGAGGTATTGGAGCGCAGGTTGGTCTTCGGGTGGCGCTTCTGGGTGTGGATGAAGTCCGGGAATTTCAGCGGGTCGCGGATGAAGAACACGGGAGTGTTGTTGCCCACGATGTCCCAGTTGCCCTGCTCGGTGTAGAACTTCAGGGCGAATCCACGCACATCGCGCTCGGCGTCGGCGGCGCCCAGTTCACCGGCCACGGTGGAGAAGCGCGCGAGAACTTCGGTCGTCTTCCCGACCTCGGAGAAGATGGCTGCCTTGGTGTACCGGGTGATGTCATGGGTGACGGTCAGGGTTCCGTAGGCGCCCCAGCCCTTGGCATGCACAACCCGCTCGGGGATACGTTCACGGTTCTGGTGCGCCAGCTTCTCGATCAGGTGATAGTCCTGCAACAACAGCGGACCGCGGGAGCCGGCGCTGAGGGAGTTCTGGTTGTCAGCGACCGGGTTACCGGCAGTGGTTGTGAGAGTGGTCTTCTGGCTCATGCTCGATCTCCTATCTTTGGCCTTCATGACTCCGGGGGTGACCGGACAGGAGGAGTATCGATTCAGCCGAATTAAAGCTCCAACTTATTAAGATCAACAATTCAATAGATAATTACTAAAGCTGATGACATAAAAAAACCGGGCGCAAGGCCCGGTTTTTCATGCAGCGACCGATTTACTCGGCAGCAGCTTCGACTTCACCAGCGACCGGACGGTCAACCAGTTCGACGTAAGCCATGGGAGCGTTGTCGCCAGCGCGGAAACCGCACTTCAGGATGCGCAGGTAGCCGCCCTGACGGTTGGCGTAGCGCTTGCCCAGGTCGTTGAACAGCTTGCCCACGGCAGCTTTCGAACGGGTGCGGTCGAAAGCCAGACGACGGTTGGCAACGCTGTCTTCCTTGGCCAGGGTGATCAGCGGCTCGGCAACGCGACGCAGTTCCTTGGCTTTGGGCAGGGTGGTTTTGATCAGTTCGTGCTCGAACAGCGACACCGCCATGTTCTGGAACATGGCCTTGCGGTGTGCGCTGGTGCGGCTCAGGTGACGGCCACTTTTACGATGACGCATGGTTCAATTCCTTACCAAACTTCTACGTTCGGTGATTACGACGATCAGGCAGTCGCCTTGTCGTCCTTCTTGAGACTTGCCGGCGGCCAGTTGTCGAGGCGCATGCCGAGGGACAGACCACGGGAGGCCAGGACGTCCTTGATCTCGGTCAGGGACTTCTTGCCCAGGTTCGGAGTCTTCAACAGCTCTACTTCGGTACGCTGAATCAGGTCGCCGATGTAGTAGATGTTCTCCGCCTTCAGGCAGTTGGCCGAACGTACGGTCAGCTCGAGGTCATCAACCGGACGCAGGAGGATCGGATCGATCTCGTCTTCCTGCTCGACCACTACCGGCTCGCTGTCGCCCTTCAGGTCGACGAACGCAGCCAGCTGGTGTTGCAGGATGGTAGCGGCACGACGGATAGCCTCTTCAGGGTCCAGGGTGCCGTTGGTTTCCAGATCGATGACCAGCTTGTCCAGGTTGGTGCGCTGCTCCACACGGGCGTTTTCAACCACGTAGGCAACACGGCGGACGGGGCTGAACGAGGCGTCGAGCTGCAGACGACCGATGCTGCGGCTCTCGTCTTCGTCGCTCTGGCGCGCATCGGCGGGCTCATAGCCACGGCCGCGGGACACCTTGAGCTTCATGTTCAGGACGCCGTTATCCGCCAGGTTGGCGATCACGTGGTCGCCGTTGACGATTTCGACATCATGATCCAGCTGAATATCGGCAGCAGTGACCACGCCCGAGCCCTTCTTGGAGAGGCTCAGCGTTACTTCGTCACGGCCGTGCAGCTTGATGGCCAGGCCTTTCAGGTTGAGCAGGATTTCGATGACGTCTTCCTGAACACCTTCGATGGCGCTGTACTCGTGGAGTACGCCATCGATTTCGGCCTCGACTACTGCACAGCCAGGCATGGAGGACAACAGGATGCGACGCAGCGCGTTGCCCAGGGTATGGCCGAAACCACGCTCGAGAGGCTCGAGCGTGATCTTGGCGCGGGTCGGACTGACCACCTGCACATCGATATGGCGGGGGGTCAGGAACTCATTTACCGAACTCTGCATGGATGCACCTATTTTCTAGCCCTTACTTGGAGTAGAGCTCGACAATCAGGTTTTCGTTGATGTCGGCGGACAGGTCGCTGCGAGCCGGCACACTCTTGAACACGCCGGACTTCTTCTCTGCGTCAACCTCGACCCACTCCACACGGCCGCGTTGGCCGCACAGTTCGAGGGCCTGGGCGATACGCAGTTGGTTCTTCGACTTCTCGCGAACGGCAACCACGTCACCAGCTTTAACCTGGTAGGACGGAACGTTCACGGTCTGACCGTTGACGCTGATGGCCTTGTGGGAAACCAGCTGACGGGACTCGGAACGGGTAGCGCCGAAGCCCATGCGGTACACGACGTTGTCCAGGCGGCACTCGAGGAGTTGCAGCAGGTTTTCGCCGGTAGCGCCTTTACGGGCAGCAGCTTCTTTGTAGTAGTTGCCGAACTGACGCTCCAGGACACCGTAGATACGGCGCACTTTCTGCTTTTCACGCAGCTGGGTGCCGTAGTCGGACAGGCGGCCACGACGGGCACCGTGCTGGCCAGGAGCGGATTCGATGTTGCACTTGGATTCGAGCGCGCGAGCACCACTCTTCAGGAAGAGGTCGGTACCTTCACGACGGGACAGTTTGCACTTGGGACCAATGTAACGAGCCATTTCTCACTGTCTCCTTTTACACGCGACGCTTCTTCGGCGGACGGCATCCGTTGTGCGGGATGGGCGTCACGTCGGTGATGCTGGCGATCTTGTAGCCGCAGGCGTTCAGTGCACGCACAGCGGATTCGCGACCCGGACCCGGGCCCTTGACGTTCACGTCGAGGTTCTTCAGGCCGTACTCCAGAGCTGCCTGACCGGCACGCTCGGCTGCAACCTGGGCAGCGAACGGAGTGCTCTTACGGGAGCCGCGGAAACCGGAACCACCGGAGGTCGCCCAGGACAGTGCATTGCCCTGACGATCAGTGATGGTAACGATGGTGTTGTTGAAAGAAGCGTGGATATGGGCGATCCCATCCACCACTGTCTTTTTGACTTTCTTACGAGGACGAGCAGCAGGCTTAGCCATGACTTAATTCCTGTCGATTCGCGGGCGCAATTACTTGCGGATCGGCTTACGCGGGCCCTTACGGGTACGCGCGTTGGTCTTGGTACGCTGGCCATGAACAGGCAGGCCGCGACGGTGACGCAGACCGCGGTAGCAGCCCAGGTCCATCAGACGCTTGATGTTCATGTTGATTTCGCGACGCAGGTCACCTTCGGTGGTGAGCTTCGCGACTTCGCCACGCAGCTGTTCGATCTGCTCGTCAGAGAGATCCTTGATCTTTGCCGCCGGGTTTACGCCGGTGACAGCGCAGATGTTCTGCGCAGTGGTGCGACCAACACCGTAGATGTAGGTCAGCGAGATAACAGTGTGCTTGTTATCTGGAATGTTGACGCCTGCAATACGGGCCATTCAGTGAAACTCCAGTTGACAGCTACCTACGCCCCGGAAGCCAAGAAAAGGGCGCGAGATATTAGCGCTGTAAAAACGAATAATCAACCCGGCAGCGCACTAGCTGCCGGGCTCATAACGCGTGAATCACACTCAGCCTTGGCGCTGCTTGTGACGCGGCTCCGCGCTGCAGATCACGCGAACGATACCGTCGCGACGGATGATCTTGCAGTTGCGGCACAGCTTCTTCACCGATGCACGAACTTTCATCAGTAACTCCTAGAACCTTACGGAACTGGGTCAGCGGAGCATGCCGCTGCCGTAGCCCTTCAGGTTGGCTTTCTTCATCAGGGATTCGTACTGGTGCGAAACGAGGTGCGATTGTACTTGGGCCATAAAGTCCATCACAACCACGACCACGATCAGCAACGAGGTCCCGCCAAGGTAGAACGGTACGTTCGCTGCAACCACCAGGAACTGGGGCAGCAGGCAAACAGCCGTCATGTACAGAGCACCGAACATGGTCAAGCGGGTCAGTACGCCATCGATATAGCGTGCCGACTGCTCGCCCGGACGGATGCCCGGAATAAAGGCACCGGACTTCTTCAGGTTCTCCGCCACGTCTTTCGGGTTGAACATCAGCGCTGTGTAGAAGAAGCAGAAGAAAATGATCCCTGCACTAAACAGCAGAATGTTCAACGGCTGACCAGGAGCGATAGCCTGTGCGACGTCCTGCAGCCAGCCCATGCTTTCGGACTGGCCGAACCAGGCGCCCAGAGAGGCCGGGAACAGCAGAATGCTGCTGGCGAAGATAGCCGGGATAACGCCGGCCATATTCACCTTCAACGGCAGGTGGCTGGTCTGCGCAGCGAAGACCTTGCGGCCCTGCTGACGCTTGGCGTAGTGCACCGCAATGCGACGCTGGCCACGCTCGATGAACACCACAAAACCGATGATCGCTACTGCCAGCAGACCGATTGCGACCAGGGCGAAGATATTGATATCGCCCTGACGAGCAGACTCGAAGGACTGCCCGACCGCACTCGGCAGACCGGCCACGATGCCAGCAAAAATCAGCATCGAGATACCGTTGCCGACACCGCGCTCAGTGATCTGTTCGCCCAGCCACATCATGAACATCGCACCAGCCACGAAGGTGGTGACAGCCACGAAGTGGAAGCCGAAATCAGTCGAGAAAGCGACGCCCTGACTGGCCAGACCAATGGACATGCCGATGGCCTGGACCAGCGCCAGGGCTACAGTGCCGTAGCGGGTGTACTGGCTGATCTTGCGACGGCCAGCTTCACCTTCCTTCTTCAACTGCTCCAGCTGCGGGCTGATGGCGGTCATGAGCTGCATGATGATCGACGCCGAGATGTACGGCATGATCCCCAGTGCAAAGATGCTCATCCGCTCCAGCGCGCCGCCGGAGAACATGTTGAACAGGCTAAGAATGGTCCCCTCGTTCTGCCGGAACAGCTCGGCCAGCCGGTCAGGGTTGATGCCGGGCACTGGGATGTGCGCGCCGATCCGGTAGACGATGATCGCCAGGAACAGGAAACGCAGTCGAGCCCAGAGCTCGGACAACCCGCCATTGCTGAGCGCGGAGAGAGCACCTTGCTTAGCCATTTAGTCCTCGAACTTGCCGCCAGCTGCTTCGATAGCCGCACGCGCACCCTTGGTGGCGGCGATACCTTTCAGGGTGACCGCGCGAGTAACGTCGCCGGACAGCATGACTTTCACACGCTGTACGTTCTGGTTAATCACGTTGGCATCCTTCAGCGCCTGCACAGTGATGACGTCGCCTTCGACCTTGGCCAGCTCGGAAGTACGCACTTCGGCGCGATCCATAGCCTTCAGGGAAACGAAGCCGAACTTCGGCAAACGGCGATGCAGCGGCTGTTGACCGCCTTCGAAGCCCGGAGCAATGGTGCCACCGGAGCGGGAGGTCTGACCTTTGTGACCACGGCCACCAGTCTTACCCAAACCGCTACCGATGCCACGGCCCGGACGGTGCTTTTCGCGACGGGCACCCGGCGCGGAACGCAGATCGTTCAGTTTCATGGATTAACCCTCGACACGCAGAAGGTAGTAAGCCTTGTTGATCATGCCGCGGTTCTCAGGAGTGTCCTGAACTTCTACGGTGTGACCAATGCGACGCAGGCCGAGACCCTTGACGCAAGCCTTGTGGTTGGCCAGACGGCCGTTAACGCTCTTGACCAGCGTTACTTTGACAGTTGCCATGATTAGAGAATCTCCTCGACGCTCTTACCACGCTTGGCCGCAACGGACTCAGGGGACTGCATGTTCTTCAGACCCTTGAAGGTGGCGTAAACCACGTTCACCGGATTGGTGGAGCCGTAGCACTTGGCCAGAACGTTCTGCACACCGGCCACTTCCAGAACGGCACGCATGGCGCCGCCGGCGATGATACCGGTACCTTCGGAAGCCGGCTGCATGAACACCTTGGAGGCGCCATGGGCGGACTTGATCGGGTACTGCAGGGTGGTGCCGTCCAGGTCGACCTGGATCATGTTGCGGCGGGCAGCTTCCATCGCCTTCTGGATGGCAGCCGGCACTTCGCGGGACTTGCCGCGGCCGAAGCCAACGCGACCCTTGCCATCGCCAACCACGGTCAGCGCGGTGAAGGTGAAGATACGACCACCCTTTACGGTCTTGGCAACGCGGTTAACCTGGATCAGCTTCTCGATGTAGCCTTCGTCGCGCTTTTGCTCGTTATTTGCCATAACTTAGAACTCCAGCCCGCCTTCACGAGCAGCATCAGCCAGCGCCTTGACGCGGCCGTGGTACTTGAAGCCAGAACGATCGAATGCCACCTGAGTGACACCAGCGGCTTTCGCACGCTCGGCAACCAGCTGACCAACCTTCTTGGCCGCGTCGACGTTGCCGGTGGCGCCGTCACGCAGTTCTTTGTCCAGGGTCGAGGCGCTGGCCAGGACCTTGGCGCCGTCGGCCGAAATGACCTGGGCGTAGATGTGCTGGGAAGAGCGATACACGCAGAGGCGTACGGCTTCCAGCTCGCGCATTTTCAGGCGTGCCTTGCGAGCGCGACGCAGACGAGTTTCTTTCTTTACGCTCATTTGCTATGCCCTACTTCTTCTTAGCTTCTTTACGACGAACGACTTCGTCGGCGTAACGTACGCCCTTGCCTTTGTAAGGCTCCGGCGGACGGAAGTCGCGGATCTCAGCGGCCACTTGACCGACCAGCTGCTTGTCGATGCCCTTGATCAGGATATCGGTCTGGCTGGGGGTTTCAGCGGTGATGCCTTGCGGCAGTTCGTAATCCACCGGATGCGAGAAGCCGAGAGCCAGGGACAGCGTCTGACCTTTGGCTTGAGCCTTGTAACCAACGCCGACCAGCTGGAGCTTGCGCTCGAAGCCCTGGCTGACGCCGATCACCATGTTGTTGACCAACGCACGGGTGGTGCCGGCCATGGCGCGGTTCTGCTGATCGCCGTTGCGAGCAGCGAAACGCAGCTCACCGGATTCCTCGAGAACTTCCACGGACGGATGCACTTTCAGTTCGAGAGCGCCCTTGGCACCCTTCACCGAGAGCTGCTGACCAGCGATCTTGACTTCAACGCCAGCGGGCAGCTTGACGGGGTTCTTAGCAACGCGAGACATGCTTCAACCCCCCTTAGAACACAGTGCAGAGCACTTCGCCACCAACACCAGCAGCGCGAGCAGCACGATCAGTCATCACACCCTTGTTGGTGGAAACGATCGATACGCCCAGGCCGCCACGTACTTTCGGCAGCTGATCGACGGATTTGTACTGGCGCAGGCCAGGACGACTTACGCGCTTGAGTTCCTCGATGACCGGACGGCCTTCGAAGTACTTCAGCTCGATGGACAGCAGCGGCTTGGTGTCGCTGCTGACTTGGTATCCCGTGATGTAACCTTCGCTCTTCAGAACGTTGGCCACTGCCACCTTCAGCTTGGAGGACGGCATGCTTACGACAGACTTTTCAGCCATCTGGGCATTACGGATACGAGTTAGCATGTCCGCTAACGGGTCCTGCATACTCATGGGCTAGATGCTCCTGATACAAAAAGAAATAGCCTTGCGGCTAGAGTCACACGCGAACACTGGACGGACTGATGCCAGGCTCGGGCGAGCCGGACATTCTAGAGATAGTCCAGAAACGAATCAAGCCCCAAAAGGGGCTTGATTCAGATGACCTGGGCTTGGCCGGCCGGAACCGGCCCAACCGACGATCATTACCAGCTGGCTTTCACCAGGCCGGGCACATCACCGCGCATGGCAGCTTCACGCAGCTTGTTACGGCCGAGGCCGAACTTGCGGTAAACGCCGTGCGGACGACCGGTGATGCGGCAGCGGTTACGCAGGCGCGAGGCGCTCGCGTCACGGGGCTGCTTCTGCAAGGCTACCTGGGCTTCCCAACGAGCTTCCGGAGTGGAGTTCGGGTTGGCGATGGTAGCTTTCAGCTCAGCGCGCTTCTTGGCGTACTTAGCAACCGTCTGCTGACGCTTCAGCTCGCGGTTCTTCATGCTCTGCTTGGCCATATTCCTACTCCAATCAGTTGCGGAACGGGAAGTTGAAGGCGCGCAGCAGGGCACGACCTTCTTCGTCCGTACGGGCGGTGGTGGTCAGGGTGATGTCCAGACCGCGCAGCGCATCGATTTTGTCGTAATCGATTTCCGGGAAGATGATCTGCTCTTTCACACCCATGCTGTAGTTGCCACGACCGTCGAAGGACTTGGCATTCAGGCCGCGGAAGTCACGCACGCGCGGCAGGGAGATGGACAGCAGACGATCCAGGAACTCGTACATGCGATCACGGCGCAGGGTGACCTTGACGCCGATCGGCCAACCTTCGCGAACCTTGAAGCCTGCAATGGACTTGCGGGCGTAGGTCACGATGGCTTTCTGGCCGGTGATCTTCTCCAGGTCGGCTACGGCGCTCTCGATGACCTTCTTGTCACCGATGGCTTCGCCCAGACCCATGTTCAGGGTGATCTTGGTGATGCGCGGAATTTCCATCACGTTGGCGAGCTGAAGTTGTTCCTTCAGCTTCGGAGCGATTTCGTTCCGGTAAATCTCTTTCAGTCGTGCCATGGTTATCTACCTAGCAGTTCTCAAGCATCAACCGGTTTCTGGGTCGACTTGAAGACACGAATTTTCTTACCTTCTTCAACCTTGAAACCAACGCGATCAGCCTTGTTGGTTTCGGCATTGAAGATGGCCACGTTGGAGAGGTGCAGCGGCGCCTCCCGCTCGACGATACCGCCCTGGACACCGGCCATGGGGTTCGGCTTGGTGTGGCGCTTGATCAGGTTTACACCACTGACCAGCACACGGCTGTCGGCGAGAACCTTCAGCACCTTGCCACGCTTGCCCTTGTCCTTGCCGGCGATGACGATGATCTCGTCGTCACGACGAATCTTTTGCATGACGGCTTCTCCTTACAGCACTTCGGGGGCGAGCGAGACGATCTTCATGAACTTCTCGGAACGCAGTTCACGGGTCACGGGCCCGAAGATACGGGTGCCGATCGGCTCCTGCTTGTTGTTCAGCAGGACGGCGGCATTGCCATCGAAGCGGATGATCGAGCCGTCAGGGCGACGAACGCCGTGCTTGGTACGGACCACGACAGCGGTCATTACCTGGCCTTTCTTCACCTTGCCGCGCGGAATCGCTTCTTTCACGGTCACTTTGATGATGTCGCCGATACCGGCGTAGCGACGGTGCGAACCACCAAGGACCTTGATGCACATAACGCGACGAGCACCGCTGTTGTCAGCGACGTCGAGCATGGATTGAGTCTGAATCATATCTTTCTCCGACCCTTAGTCCTTAGACTTCCACGGCACGTTCGACGACTTCCACCAGGGCCCAGGACTTGGTCTTGGCCAGCGGACGGGTCTCGCGAATGGTGACCTTGTCGCCGATGCGGCACTGGTTGGTTTCGTCGTGGGCGTGCAGCTTGGTCGAACGCTTCACGTATTTACCGTAGATCGGGTGCTTCACGCGGCGCTCGATCAGAACGGTGATGGTCTTGTCCATCTTGTCGCTGACGACACGGCCGGTCAGCGTGCGGACGGTTTTCTGAGCTTCAGCCATGATTACTTACCTGCTTGCTGGTTGAGCACAGTTTTCACGCGAGCGATGTCGCGCTTCACTTGCGAGAGCAGGTGAGACTGCCCCAACTGGCCAGTTGCCTTCTGCATGCGCAGATTGAACTGGTCGCGCAGCAGGCCGAGCAGTTGCTCGTTCAGCTGCTGTACGGATTTTTCACGAAGTTCATTCGCTTTCATCACATCACCGTCCGCTTAACAAAGGAGGTGGCGAGCGGCAGCTTTGCAGCAGCCAGGGCGAATGCCTCACGCGCCAGCTCTTCGGAAACACCCTCGATCTCGTACAGGACCTTGCCCGGTTGAATCTGGGCTACCCAGTACTCGACGCCACCCTTACCTTTACCCATACGTACTTCCAGGGGCTTCTTGGTAACGGGCTTGTCCGGGAATACACGGATCCAGATCTTGCCGCCACGCTTCACGTGACGAGTGAGGGCACGACGTGCAGCCTCGATCTGACGGGCGGTGAGACGACCGCGGCCAGTGGCCTTCAGCGCGAACTCGCCGAAGCTGACCTTGCTACCGCGCTGAGCCAGACCACGGTTGTGGCCGGTCATCTGCTTGCGGAATTTTGTACGCTTTGGTTGCAGCATTTGGCGTACTCCTTACTTAGCAGCTTTTTTACGAGGAGCGGGCGCTACCGGCTTCAGCTCTTCCTGGCGGCCACCGATGACCTCACCCTTGAAGATCCAAACCTTCACACCGATCACACCGTAGGTGGTGTGCGCTTCATAGGTTGCGTAGTCGATGTCGGCACGCAGGGTGTGCAGGGGCACACGACCTTCGCGATACCACTCGGTACGGGCGATTTCAGCGCCACCGAGACGACCACTCACCTGAATCTTGATGCCCTTGGCACCAATGCGCATGGCGTTCTGTACAGCGCGCTTCATGGCGCGACGGAACATCACGCGACGCTCCAGCTGCTGAGCTACGCTCTGCGCAACCAGCATACCGTCGAGCTCCGGCTTGCGGATCTCTTCGATGTTGATGTGCACCGGCACACCCATTTGCTTGGTCAGGTCCTGGCGCAGCTTCTCGACATCCTCACCTTTCTTGCCGATCACGATACCGGGACGGGCGGTGTGGATGGTGATGCGTGCGGTTTGAGCCGGACGATGGATATCGATACGGCTTACGGACGCGCTTTTTAGTTTGTCTTGGAGGTACTCACGCACCTTCAGGTCGGCAAACAGATAGTCGGCATAAGTGCGCTTATCTGCGTACCAAACGGAGGTGTGCTCCTTGACGATGCCCAGGCGAATGCCAGTGGGATGTACTTTCTGACCCATCTGATCGACTCCGTTACTTGTCCGCAACCTTGACAGTGATATGGCAAGACCGCTTGACGATGCGATCAGCACGGCCCTTGGCACGCGGCATGATGCGCTTCAGCGAACGCCCTTCGTTGACGAAGACAGTGGAGACCTTCAGATCGTCCACGTCAGCGCCTTCGTTGTGCTCGGCGTTGGCAACGGCCGACTCCAGCACTTTCTTCATGATTTCAGCGGCTTTCTTGCTGCTGAAAGTCAGCAGGTTGAGCGCTTCGCCCACTTTCTTCCCGCGGATCTGGTCGGCGACCAAGCGGGCTTTCTGGGCGGAGATTCGAGCGCCCGACAGCTTAGCGGCTACTTCCATCTTTCCTTACCCCTTAACGCTTGGCTTTCTTGTCCGCAGCGTGACCGCGATAGGTGCGGGTAGCAGCGAACTCGCCGAGTTTGTGGCCGACCATGTCTTCGTTCACGAGGACCGGGACGTGTTGACGACCGTTGTGAACCGCGATGGTCAGACCAACCATCTGCGGCAGAATGATGGAGCGACGCGACCAGGTTTTAACCGGCTTGCGATCGTTTTTCTCCACCGCCACTTCGACCTTCTTCAGCAGGTGAAGATCGATAAAAGGACCTTTTTTCAGAGAACGCGGCACTGTCGTATCCTCGGTTATTTACGGCGACGGACGATCATGTTGTCGGTGCGCTTGTTCGCGCGGGTCTTCGCACCCTTGGTCGGGAAGCCCCACGGAGACACCGGATGACGGCCACCAGAGGTACGACCTTCACCACCACCATGCGGGTGGTCTACCGGGTTCATCGCCACGCCGCGAACGGTCGGGCGAACGCCACGCCAGCGCTTGGCACCAGCTTTACCCAGCGAACGCAGGCTGTGCTCGGAGTTCGAGACTTCGCCCAGGGTCGCACGGCACTCGGCCAGGACTTTGCGCATCTCGCCGGAACGCAGACGCAGGGTCACGTAGGCGCCTTCACGAGCTACCAGCTGAACGGAAGCACCAGCGGAACGGGCGATTTGCGCGCCTTTGCCGGGCTTGAGTTCGATGCCGTGAACGGTGCTACCAACCGGGATGTTGCGCAGCGGCAGGGTGTTACCGGCCTTGATCGGTGCATTGACGCCGGAGATCAGCTGGTCGCCAGCGCTCACGCCCTTCGGCGCGATGATGTAGCGACGCTCGCCATCGGCGTACTTCAGCAGAGCGATGTGAGCAGTACGGTTCGGGTCGTATTCGATACGCTCAACGGTGGCAGGGATGCCATCCTTGTTGCGACGGAAGTCGACCAGACGGTAGTGCTGCTTGTGACCACCGCCGATGTGGCGGGTGGTGATGCGGCCGTTGTTGTTACGACCACCGGATTTCGATTTTTTCTCGACCAGCGGTGCGTAGGGAGCGCCTTTGTGCAGCTCCTGGTTGACCACCTTGACCACGAAACGGCGGCCAGCGGAGGTCGGTTTGCATTTAACGATTGCCATGATGCACCCCTTTACTCAGCGCTGCTGGCGAAATCGAGATCTTGGCCCGGCTGAAGAGCGATGTACGCCTTCTTCCAGTCGTTACGCTTGCCCAGACCGCGAACGGTACGCTTGGTCTTGCCCTTCACATTGAGGGTGGTGACGCGAGCGACCTTCACGCTGAACAGGGTTTCAACGGCCTTCTTGATTTCCAGCTTGGTTGCATCGGTGGCAACCTTGAAAACGAATTGGCTCTTACCGTCGGCCAGCATGGTGGCCTTCTCGGAGATGTGCGGGCCAACCAGCACCTTGAATACGCGTTCCTGGTTCATGCCAGCAGCTCCTCGAATTTCTTCACTGCGGAGACGGTGATCAGCACCTTGTCGTAGGCGATCAGGCTAACCGGGTCGGAACCCTGTACATCACGAACGTCAACGTGCGGCAGGTTGCGAGCAGCCAGGTACAGGTTCTGATCAACGGCATCGGAAACGATCAGCACGTCAGTCAGGCCCAGACCATTCAGCTTGCCCAGCAGAGCCTTGGTTTTCGGAGCTTCAACAGCGAAGTCCTCAACCACCACCAGACGATCCTGACGGACCAGCTCGGAGAGGATGGAACGCAGGGCAGCGCGGTACATCTTCTTGTTGAGCTTCTGGGAGTGATCCTGGGGCTTGGCAGCGAAGGTGGTACCGCCGGAGCGCCAGATGGGGCTGCGAATGGTGCCAGCACGAGCACGACCAGTGCCCTTCTGACGCCACGGCTTCTTGCCGCCACCAGAAACTTCGGAACGGGTCTTCTGCGCGCGAGTGCCCTGACGGCCGCCGGCCATGTAGGCAACAACTGCCTGGTGTACCAGGGTCTCGTTGAACTCACCGCCAAAGGTACGCTCGGAGACTTCGATAGCCTGAGCGCCATTTACATTCAATTGCATCTCAGCTTCCCCTCTTAACCGCGAGCCTTGGCTGCCGGACGCACAACCACATCACCGCCGGTAGCGCCAGGAACGGCACCCTTGACCAGCAGCAGATTGCGTTCTGCATCGACGCGCACAACTTCCAGGGACTGAACGGTTACACGCTCGGCACCGAGGTGACCGGACATTTTCTTGCCCTTGAAGACACGACCAGGAGTCTGGCACTGGCCAATGGAACCCGGGACGCGGTGGGAAACGGAGTTACCGTGAGTGTTGTCCTGACCGCGGAAGTTCCAGCGCTTGATGGTACCGGCGAAGCCTTTACCCTTGGACTGACCGGTAACATCTACCAGTTGACCGGCCTGGAACAGCTCGGCAGTCAGTTGATCGCCAGCCTGGTATTCGCCTTCTTCAAGACGGAACTCCCAGACGCTGCGACCAGCAGCCACGTTAGCCTTGGCGAAGTGACCGGCCTGAGCCTTGGTCACGCGAGAGGCACGACGCTCGCCGACAGTCACCTGCACGGCGCGATAGCCATCGCTCTCTTCATTTTTGAACTGGGTCACACGATTCGGCTCGATCTCGATGACCGTGACCGGAATGGAGACACCTTCTTCGGTGAAAATGCGGGTCATGCCGCATTTACGACCGACTACACCAATAGTCATGTTGTAAACCTCATGAGTGTACGGGGCTTTCACCCGCTATGGCCGCCCATTTCAGAGCGTTACACGACTAAAACCCGAAGGTTATTAGCCGAGGCTGATCTGCACTTCCACGCCTGCAGCAAGGTCGAGCTTCATCAGCGCATCGACGGTTTTATCCGTCGGCTGGACGATGTCCAGTACACGCTTATGAGTGCGGATCTCGTACTGATCGCGCGCGTCTTTGTTGACGTGCGGAGAAATCAGAACGGTGTACCGCTCCTTGCGAGTAGGCAGAGGAATAGGACCACGCACCTGAGCACCAGTACGTTTCGCGGTTTCCACGATTTCCTGGGTGGATTGATCGATCAGGCGATGGTCAAAAGCCTTCAACCGAATACGGATTTGTTGGTTTTGCATTTTGACCTCAGACTCTATCTCTGCTTGCCCCCAACGGACGGACTACGCCCGTTAAAAGGAGGCGTGATTGTACGGATGCCCCCGGAGGGTGTCAACTTTTGATCAACCAAAAGAAAAGGGCCCCGAAGGGCCCTTTTCCCGGAGGGATCGTCGATTACTCGATGATCTTGGCAACCACGCCGGCGCCAACGGTACGACCACCTTCGCGGATCGCGAAGCGCAGGCCGTCTTCCATGGCGATCGGGGCGATCAGGGTGACAACCATCTTGATGTTGTCGCCCGGCATTACCATCTCTACGCCTTCCGGCAGTTCGCAGTTACCGGTCACGTCAGTGGTACGGAAGTAGAACTGCGGACGGTAGCCCTTGAAGAACGGGGTGTGACGACCGCCCTCTTCCTTGGACAGCACGTACACTTCGCACTCGAACTTGGTGTGCGGCTTGATGGTGCCCGGCTTGGCCAGAACCTGGCCACGCTCCACTTCGTCACGCTTGGTGCCGCGCAGCAGGGCGCCGACGTTCTCACCAGCACGACCTTCGTCGAGCAGCTTGCGGAACATTTCCACGCCGGTGCAGGTGGTCTTGGTGGTCGGACGGATACCGACGATCTCGATTTCCTCGCCCACCTTGACGATACCGCGCTCGACACGACCGGTTACCACGGTGCCGCGGCCGGAGATGGAGAACACGTCTTCGATCGGCATCAGGAACGGCTGGTCGATGGCACGCACCGGCTCCGGAATGTAGGAGTCCAGGGTCTCAACCAGTTTACGAACGGCGGAAACGCCGATTTCGTTGTCGTCCTTGCCTTCCAGGGCCATCAGAGCGGAACCGATCACGATCGGAGTGTCGTCGCCCGGGAAGTCATAGGTGTTCAGCAGGTCGCGAACTTCCATCTCGACCAGTTCCAGCAGCTCGGCGTCGTCAACCATGTCGGCCTTGTTCAGGAACACGACAATGTAGGGAACGCCTACCTGACGGGACAGCAGGATGTGCTCACGGGTCTGCGGCATGGGGCCGTCGGCGGCGGAGCAAACCAGGATCGCGCCGTCCATCTGGGCAGCACCGGTGATCATGTTCTTCACGTAGTCAGCGTGACCGGGGCAGTCAACGTGAGCGTAGTGACGAATGGCGGAATCGTACTCAACGTGGGAGGTGTTGATGGTGATACCGCGAGCCTTCTCTTCCGGCGCGTTGTCGATCTGGTCGAAAGCACGAGCGGAACCACCCCAGGTCTCGGAGCAGACCTTGGTCAGAGCAGCAGTCAGAGTGGTCTTGCCATGGTCAACGTGACCGATGGTGCCGACGTTGACGTGCGGTTTGTTACGTTCAAATTTTTCCTTAGCCACGACAGTAAACCTCTTACTTAAAGGGCTGAATCAACCTTGTTTTTTAACCAGTGCTTCGACGATGTTCGACGGAGCTTCGGCGTATTTGGAGAATTCCATGGAGTAGCTCGCGCGACCCTGGGACATGGAACGTACGTCGGTTGCGTAACCGAACATCTCGCCCAGCGGAACCTCGGCACGGATAACCTTACCGGAAACCGAGTCCTCCATCCCCTGAATCAGACCACGACGACGGTTCAGGTCGCCCATCACGTCGCCCATGTAGTCCTCGGGGGTCACCACCTCTACCTTCATGATCGGCTCAAGCACCTTACCGCCGCCCTTCTGGGCCAGCTGCTTGGTCGCCATGGAGGCAGCGATCTTGAACGCCATCTCGTTGGAGTCGACGTCGTGGTAGGAACCATCGAACACGGTAGCCTTCAGGCCGATGAGCGGGTAGCCGGCAACGACGCCGTTCTTCATCTGCTCTTCGATGCCCTTCTGGATCGCCGGGATGTATTCCTTCGGAACCACACCACCCACGACTTCGTTGGTGAATACCAGACCTTCGGCAATGTTGCCTTTCTCGTCCACGTCGGCAGCCGAGAAGCGGATCCAGCAGTGACCGAACTGACCACGGCCGCCGGACTGGCGAACGAACTTGCCTTCGATCTCGACGTTGTCCTTGGAGATGGTTTCGCGGTAGGAAACCTGCGGCTTGCCGATGTTGGCCTCAACGCCGAATTCACGCTTCATGCGGTCGACGATGATGTCCAGGTGCAGCTCACCCATACCGGAGATGATGGTCTGGCCAGTCTCTTCGTCGGTCTTCACGCGGAAGGACGGGTCTTCCTGGGCCAGCTTGCCGAGGGCGATGCCCATCTTCTCCTGGTCAGCCTTGGTCTTCGGCTCGACAGCAACCGAGATCACCGGCTCCGGGAAGTCCATGCGCTCGAGGACGATCGGCTTCTCGATATCGCACAGGGTGTCACCGGTGGTGACGTCCTTCATGCCGATCAGGGCCGCGATGTCGCCAGCGCGAACTTCCTTGATCTCGTCACGCTGGTTGGCGTGCATCTGCACCATACGGCCAACGCGCTCTTTCTTGCCCTTCACCGAGTTCAGCACGGAGTCGCCAGAAGTCAGGACGCCGGAGTAAACGCGAGCGAAGGTCAGGGTGCCCACGAAGGGGTCGGTCGCGATCTTGAACGCCAGAGCAGAGAAGGGCTCGGCATCATCAGCGCGACGCTCGTCCTGGATCTCGTTGTCGTCAGTGCTGTCCGGGTGGACGCCCTGAATCGGCGGGATCTCGGTCGGAGCCGGCAGGAAGTCGATCACGGCGTCGAGAACCAGGGGCACGCCCTTGTTCTTGAAGGAGGAACCGCAAACGGCCGGAACGATTTCGCTGGCCAGGGTACGAGCGCGCAGACCTTCCTTGATTTCTTCAGGAGTCAGCTCACCCTCTTCCAGGTACTTGTTCATCAGCTCTTCGCTGGCTTCGGCGGCAGCTTCAACCATGTTGGAGCGCCACTCTTCGGCCAGAGCCTGGAGCTCGGCAGGGATTTCCTCCTCGCGGTAGGTAGTACCCTTGTCGTCTTCGTTCCAGTAGATCGCCTTCATCTTGATCAGATCGATCTGACCTTCGAAGTCGTCCTCGGCACCGATCGGCAGCTGAACCGGAACCGGGGTATGACCCAGGCGCTGCTTGATCTGGCCGACTACGCGCAGGAAGTTGGCACCGGCACGGTCCATCTTGTTCACGTAGACGACGCGCGGAACACCGTACTTGTTGGCCTGACGCCATACGGTCTCGGACTGAGGCTCAACGCCGGAGGTACCGCAGAACACGACGACAGCGCCGTCGAGTACGCGCAGGGAGCGCTCTACTTCGATGGTGAAGTCCACGTGGCCGGGGGTATCGATCACGTTGACGCGGTACTTGTCGTACTGGCCGCGGGAACCCTGCCAGAAGGTGGTCACGGCAGCGGAGGTAATGGTGATACCACGCTCCTGCTCCTGCACCATCCAGTCGGTGGTGGCGGCGCCGTCGTGCACCTCACCCATCTTGTGGCTGAGACCTGTGTAGAACAGGATCCGCTCCGTGGTGGTGGTCTTACCGGCATCTACGTGGGCGCAGATACCGATGTTACGGTAGCGGTTGATAGGGGTTGTACGAGCCACGAAAAAATCCTCGCTAGATTAGAAGCGATAATGCGAGAAGGCCTTGTTGGCCTCTGCCATGCGGTGCACGTCTTCACGCTTCTTGACAGCAGCGCCTTTGCCATCGAAGGCATCCAGCAGCTCGCCTGCGAGACGCAGGGCCATGGATTTCTCGCCACGCTTGCGCGCGGACTCAACCAGCCAGCGCATGGCCAGCGCATTACGACGGGACGGGCGAACTTCGACCGGAACCTGGTAAGTGGCACCGCCGACACGGCGGGACTTGACTTCGACCAGCGGAGCGATGGCGTCGAGAGCTTTCTCGAAGATTTCCAGGGGATCGCTGTTCTTGCGGGATTTGACGGTATCCAGGGCACCGTAAACGATGCGCTCGGCTACGGCCTTCTTGCCGCTTTCCATCACGTGGTTCATGAACTTGGCGAGAATCTGGCTTCCGTACTTCGGATCGTCCAGGATCTCACGCTTGGCTGCTACACGACGTCTTGGCATTGATAAGCCCTCAAACGGTCTTCAGGTTAGCCCGGGACCATAACCATCTGGTTACGCCCGACCTTACTCTTATCGACTCAATGAATATGAAAATTGGGCAAGCACCGAATTACTTCGGACGCTTGGTACCGTACTTGGAACGACCCTGCTTACGGTCTTTGACACCAGTGGTGTCCAGCGAACCGCGCACGGTGTGGTAACGCACACCCGGGAGGTCCTTTACACGACCGCCGCGGATCAGCACTACGCTGTGCTCTTGCAGGTTGTGACCTTCACCACCGATGTACGAAGTCACTTCGTAGCCGTTGGTCAGGCGAACACGGCAAACCTTACGGAGTGCGGAGTTCGGCTTCTTCGGCGTGGTGGTGTAAACGCGGGTGCATACGCCGCGACGCTGCGGGCAGTTCTGCAGCGCAGGTACGTCGGATTTCTCGACGATACGGCTGCGCGGCTTACGCACCAGCTGGTTGATAGTTGCCATCTATAGCTCCACTGTTGTCTTTCGACATAAACAAAATGACAGGACGAAACGCCCTGCCAAATTTAGGGGTGCATGAGTCTAAAGAGACTCAATGCCCCCGTCAAGGCAAAGCCCCCGGAGGCCTGGGTCTCCGGGGGGCTGCGCACTTAGTTGCCGCTGAGGTTCAGCGCTTCGGTCAGCGCCGCTTCCACTTCGCTCGCGCTTACGCGGACCGGCTTGCCGGCATCGCGCTGACGTTTACGCTCGCTGTGGTAGGCCAGGCCGGTACCGGCCGGGATCAGGCGCCCCACCACCACGTTTTCCTTCAGGCCGCGCAGGTAGTCGCGCTTGCCGGTAACCGCGGCCTCGGTGAGGACGCGGGTGGTTTCCTGGAAGGATGCCGCGGAGATGAACGACTCGGTGGACAGCGAGGCCTTGGTGATACCCAGCAGGACGCGCTCGTACTTGGCGATGAAGCGGTCTTCGGCCGCCAGACGCTCGTTCTCTTCCAGCACCTGGGTCAGCTCCATCTGATCACCCTTGATGAAGCTGGAGTCACCCGACTCGGCGATCTCGACCTTGCGCAGCATCTGACGCAGGATGGTCTCGATGTGCTTGTCGTTGATCTTCACGCCCTGCAGGCGGTACACGTCCTGGATCTCGTTGACGATGTACTTGGCCAGCGCGCTGACGCCCAGCAGGCGCAGGATGTCGTGCGGGTTGCTCGGGCCGTCGGAGATCACTTCGCCGCGGTTCACCTGTTCGCCTTCGAACACGTTCAGGTGGCGCCACTTCGGAATCAGCTCTTCGTACGGATCGCTACCGTCGGTCGGGGTGATGACCAGTCGACGCTTGCCCTTGGTTTCCTTACCGAAGGAGATGGTGCCGCTGATTTCCGCCAGGATCGACGGTTCCTTCGGACGACGCGCTTCGAAGAGGTCAGCAACGCGCGGCAGACCACCGGTGATGTCGCGGGTCTTCGAGGTTTCCTGCGGGATACGGGCGATAACGTCACCCACGCCCACCTGGGCTCCATCGGCAACGCCGACCAGGGCGTTCGCCGGCAGGAAGTACTGGGCGGGAACGTCGGTACCTGGCAGCAGCAGCTCCTTGCCGTTGGCGTCGACCAGCTTCACGGCCGGACGGATGTCCTTGCCGGCAGCCGGGCGGTCCTTCGGATCCAGAACCTCGATGTTGGTCAGACCGGTCAGTTCGTCGGTCTGGCGCTTGATGGTGATGCCCTCCTCCATGCCGACGAAGGTCACGGTACCCTTCATTTCGGTCACGATCGGGTGGGTGTGCGGGTCCCACTTGGCGACGATTGCGCCCGGGTCGACCTTGTCACCTTCCTTCACCGAGATCACGGCACCGTACGGCAGCTTGTAACGCTCGCGCTCGCGACCGAAGTCGTCGGCAACGGCCAGCTCGCCGGAACGGGATACCGCCACCAGGGCGCCATCGGCACGCTCCACGTATTTCAGGTTGTGCAGGCGGATGGTGCCGCCGTTTTTCACCTGGACGTTGTCGACTGCCGAAGTCCGGCTCGCCGCACCACCGATGTGGAAGGTACGCATGGTCAGCTGGGTACCCGGCTCACCGATGGACTGGGCGGCGATAACGCCGACCGCTTCACCGATGTTCACCTGGTGACCACGGGCCAGATCGCGGCCGTAGCACTTGGCGCAGATGCCGTAGCGGGTTTCGCAGGTGATCGGCGAACGCACGACCACTTCGTCGACGCTCATGCGCTCGATGAACTCGACCCACTTCTCGTCGACCAGGGTACCGGCCGGCACTATGACTTCGCCGTCGTCGCTGCCCGGCTTGAACACGTCACGGGCGATCACACGGCCCAGTACGCGCTCACCCAGGGGCTCGACCACGTCGCCGCCTTCGATGTGCGGAGTCATCAGCAGGCCATGCTCGGTGCCGCAATCGACCTCGGTCACTACCAGGTCCTGAGCGACGTCGACGAGACGGCGGGTCAGGTAACCGGAGTTCGCGGTCTTCAGTGCGGTATCCGCCAGCCCCTTACGAGCACCGTGAGTGGAGATGAAGTACTGGAGTACGTTCAGGCCTTCACGGAAGTTCGCAGTGATGGGGGTCTCGATGATGGAGCCGTCCGGCTTGGCCATCAGGCCGCGCATACCGGCCAGCTGACGGATCTGGGCGGCAGAACCCCGCGCACCGGAGTCCGCCATCATGTACATGGAGTTGAAGGACTCCTGGTCGACTTCCTTGCCCTCGCGGTCGATGACCTTCTCTTTCGAGAGGTTGGACATCATCGCCTTGGACACTTCGTCGTTGGCCTTCGACCAGAGGTCGATCACCTTGTTGTACTTCTCGCCCTGGGTTACCAGGCCGGAGGCGTACTGGGATTCGATCTCCTTCACTTCCTCGGTAGCCGCGTCAATGATGCGAGCCTTCTCATCCGGAATGACGAAGTCGTTCACGCCGATGGAGACGCCGGAAATGGTCGAGTAGGCGAAACCGGTGTACATCAGCTGGTCAGCGAAGATGACGGTATCCTTCAGACCCACCACGCGGTAGCACTGGTTGATCAGCTTGGAGATCGCCTTCTTCTTCATCGGCTGGTTGACCACGTCGAAGGACAGGCCAGCCGGGACCACCTGGAACAGCAGCGCACGGCCGACAGTGGTGTCGACGATGCGGGTGTTCTTGGAGATGGAGCCGTCCTTTTCCTTCACAACTTCCTTGATCCGTACTTTCACGCGGGCGTGCAGGGACGCTTCGCCGGCGCGGAACACCCGGTCGACTTCCTGCAGGTCGGCGAACACGCGGCCTTCGCCCTTGGCGTTAACGGCTTCGCGGGTCATGTAGTACAGGCCCAGTACCACGTCCTGCGACGGCACGATGATCGGCTCGCCGTTGGCGGGGGACAGGATGTTGTTGGTGGACATCATCAGCGCGCGCGCTTCCAGCTGGGCCTCGAGGGTCAGCGGGACGTGAACGGCCATCTGGTCACCGTCGAAGTCGGCGTTGTACGCGGCGCAGACCAGCGGGTGCAGCTGGATCGCCTTGCCTTCGATGAGCACCGGCTCGAACGCCTGGATGCCCAGACGGTGGAGGGTCGGTGCACGGTTCAGCAGCACGGGGTGTTCGCGGATGACTTCGGCGAGAACGTCCCAGACCTCGGGCAGTTCGCGCTCGACCATCTTCTTGGCCGCCTTGATGGTGGTGGCCATGCCGCGGGCTTCGAGCTTGCCGAAAATGAACGGCTTGAACAGCTCGAGGGCCATCTTCTTCGGCAGACCGCACTGGTGCAGGCGCAGGGTCGGGCCCACGGTGATCACGGAACGACCGGAGTAGTCCACGCGCTTGCCGAGCAGGTTCTGACGGAAGCGGCCCTGCTTGCCCTTGATCATGTCGGCCAGGGACTTCAGCGGGCGCTTGTTCGAGCCGGTGATGGCGCGGCCGCGACGGCCGTTGTCCAGCAGGGCGTCGACGGCTTCCTGCAGCATGCGCTTTTCGTTGCGCACGATGATGTCCGGCGCGGCCAGGTCGAGCAGGCGCTTCAGACGGTTGTTACGGTTGATGACGCGGCGATACAGATCGTTCAGATCGGAAGTCGCGAAGCGGCCGCCATCCAGCGGAACCAGCGGACGCAGGTCCGGCGGCAGCACAGGCAGGACAGTCAGCACCATCCACTCGGGGTGGTTGCCGGAGTCCTTGAAGGCTTCCATCAGCTTCAGGCGCTTGGACAGCTTCTTGATCTTGGTTTCCGAGTTGGTCTGCGGGATTTCCTCGCGCAGGCGACCGATCTCGTGCTCCAGGTCGATGGCGTTGAGCAGCTCGCGAACGGCCTCGGCGCCCATGCGCGCGTCGAAGTCGTCACCGAACTCTTCGAGGGCTTCGAAGTACTGCTCGTCGTTCAGCAGCTGGCCCTTATCCAGGGTGGTCATGCCCGGGTCGATCACCACGTAGCTCTCGAAATAGAGCACGCGTTCGATATCACGCAGGGTCATGTCCAGCAGCAGGCCGATACGGGACGGCAGGGACTTCAGGAACCAGATGTGGGCAACCGGGGACGCCAGTTCGATGTGGCCCATGCGCTCGCGGCGCACCTTGGCCAGGGCGACTTCCACGCCACACTTCTCGCAGATCACGCCGCGGTGCTTGAGGCGCTTGTACTTACCGCACAGGCACTCGTAGTCCTTCACCGGGCCGAAGATCTTGGCGCAGAACAGGCCATCGCGCTCCGGCTTGAAGGTACGGTAGTTGATGGTCTCCGGCTTCTTCACTTCACCGAAGGACCAGGAACGGATCATCTCGGGCGAGGCCAGACCAATACGGATGGCATCGAACTCTTCGATTTGACCCTGGTTTTTCAACAGATTCAGCAAGTCTTTCAAGGCCTTTCCTCCTCACGGACCCGCTACGGCCGGCCTTGACCAGCCGTAGCGTTTTGGGCGTCGCGTGTTATTCGGTTTCCAGTTCGATGTCGATGCCGAGCGAGCGGATCTCTTTGATCAGCACGTTGAAGGACTCGGGCATGCCGGCCTCCATGCGGTGATCGCCGTCCACGATGTTCTTGTACATCTTGGTCCGGCCGTTCACGTCGTCCGACTTCACAGTCAGCATTTCCTGCAGGGTGTAGGCGGCGCCGTAGGCTTCCAGTGCCCAGACCTCCATCTCCCCGAAACGCTGGCCACCGAACTGTGCCTTACCACCCAGCGGCTGCTGGGTAACCAGGCTGTAGGAACCGGTGGAACGTGCGTGCATCTTGTCGTCGACCAGGTGGTTCAGCTTGAGCATGTACATGTAGCCGACGGTGGTCGGACGCTCGAACTGGTTGCCGGTACGACCGTCGAACAGGCGCATCTGGCCGCTTTCCGGCAGGTCGGCGAGCTTCAGCATGGCCTTGATCTCGCTTTCCTTGGCGCCGTCGAACACCGGGGTGGCCATGGGTACGCCGCCCTTCAGGTTCTTCGCCAGATCCAGGATTTCCTGGTCGCTCAGCTCGTTCAGGTTCTCCTGACGGCCACCGATCTCGTTGTAGATCTCGTGGAGGAACTCGCGCAGTTCAGCGATCTTGCGCTGCTCTTCCATCATGCGGTTGATCTTCTCGCCCAGCCCCTTGGCCGCGAGGCCCAGGTGGGTTTCGAGGATCTGGCCGACGTTCATACGAGACGGTACGCCCAGCGGGTTCAGAACGATGTCCACCGGGGTGCCGTTGGCGTCGTGCGGCATGTCTTCGACCGGCATGATCACCGAGACCACACCCTTGTTACCGTGACGGCCGGCCATCTTGTCGCCCGGCTGGATGCGGCGCTTGATGGCCAGGTAGACCTTGACGATCTTCAGCACGCCCGGAGCAAGGTCGTCGCCCTGCTGCAGCTTGCGCTTCTTGTCCTCGAACTTGTCGTCCAGCATCTGGCGACGGTCGGACAGGTAGGCCTGGGCCTTTTCCAGCTGCTCGTTCAGGGCGTCCTCGGACATGCGCAGCTTGAACCACTGGCCGCGCTCGAGGCCGTCGAGGTACTCGTCGGTGATCTCGGTGCCTTTCTTCAGGCCGGCGCCGCCTTCGGCGATCTGGCCGACCAGGGCGGAACGCAGACGCTCGAAGGTGGCACCTTCGACGATGCGGAACTCTTCGTTCAGGTCCTTGCGGATCTCGTCCAGCTGCATCTTCTCGATGGACAGGGCGCGGCTGTCGCGCTCCACGCCGTCACGAGTGAAGACCTGGACGTCGATCACGGTGCCCTTGGTGCCGGTGGGCACGCGCAGGGAGGTGTCCTTAACGTCGGACGCCTTCTCACCGAATATCGCGCGCAGCAGCTTCTCTTCCGGAGTCAGCTGGGTCTCGCCTTTCGGGGTGACCTTGCCGACCAGGATGTCGCCAGCCTGCACTTCGGCACCGACGTAGACGATACCGGCTTCGTCCAGCTTGTTCAGCGCGGCCTCACCCACGTTCGGGATGTCCGCGGTGATTTCTTCTGGGCCGAGCTTGGTGTCACGCGCCACACAGGTCAGTTCCTGGATGTGGATGGTGGTGAAGCGATCTTCCTGCACCACGCGCTCGGACAGGCAGATGGAGTCCTCGAAGTTGAAGCCGTTCCAGGGCATGAACGCAACGCGCATGTTCTGGCCCAGGGCGAGTTCACCCATGTCGGTGGACGGACCATCGGCGAGGATGTCGGCGCGAGCGACCACGTCACCCTTCTGCACCAGCGGACGCTGGTTGATACAGGTGTTCTGGTTGGAACGGGTGTACTTGGTCAGGTTGTAGATATCCACACCTGCTTCGCCGGTCTCCACTTCGTCGTCGTTGACGCGGACCACGATACGGCTGGCGTCGACCGAGTCGATCACGCCGCCACGACGGGCCACCACGCAGACGCCGGAGTCGCGCGCAACGTTGCGCTCCATGCCGGTACCGACCAGGGGCTTGTCGGCACGCAGGGTCGGCACGGCCTGACGCTGCATGTTCGAGCCCATGAGTGCACGGTTGGCGTCGTCGTGCTCGAGGAACGGAATCAGCGAGGCAGCGACGGAAACGACCTGCTTCGGCGACACGTCCATCAGGGTCACGTCTTCCGGCGCCTTCACGGTGAACTCGTTCAGGTGACGCACGGCTACCAGTTCGTCCACCAGTTGGCCCTGTTCGTTCAGGGTGGCGGAAGCCTGGGCGATGACGTGATCGGCCTCTTCGATGGCGGAGAGGAAGACGATCTCGTCGGTGACCTGGCCTTCCTTGACCACGCGGTACGGGCTTTCCAGGAAGCCGTACTGGTTGGTGCGGGCGTAGGTCGCCAGCGAGTTGATCAGACCGATGTTCGGACCTTCAGGGGTTTCGATGGGGCACACGCGGCCGTAGTGGGTCGGGTGTACGTCACGAACCTCGAAGCCCGCGCGCTCACGGGTCAGACCACCCGGGCCGAGTGCGGAAACACGACGCTTGTGGGTGATCTCGGAGAGCGGGTTGTTCTGGTCCATGAACTGGGACAGCTGGCTGGAACCGAAGAACTCCTTGATCGCGGCAGCCACCGGCTTGGCGTTGATCAGGTCCTGCGGCATCAGGCCTTCGCTTTCGGCCATGGACAGGCGTTCCTTGACCGCGCGCTCGACGCGCACCAGGCCAACACGGAACTGGTTCTCGGCCATTTCGCCGACGCAACGTACGCGACGGTTACCCAGGTGGTCGATGTCGTCGACGATGCCCTTGCCGTTACGGATGTCGACCAGGGTCTTCAGTACGTCGACGATGTCTTCCTTGCTCAACACGCCGGAGCCTTCGATCTCGGTACGACCGATGCGGCGGTTGAACTTCATGCGGCCCACGGCGGACAGGTCGTAACGCTCGGCGCTGAAGAACAGGTTGTTGAACAGGGTCTCGGCGGCTTCCTTGGTCGGCGGTTCGCCCGGACGCATCATGCGGTAGATCTCGACCAGGGCTTCCAGCTGGTTGCCGGTGGAGTCGATCTTCAGGGTGTCCGAAATGAACGGACCGCAGTCGATGTCGTTGGTGTACAGGGTCTCGATGCGGACGACCTGGGCCTTGGCGATCTTCACCAGCAGGTCGGTGGTCAGCTCGGTGTTGCACTCGGCGATGATCTCGCCGGTGGCCGGATGCACGATGGCCTTGGCGCTGGTACGGCCGAGCACATAGTCCAGCGGAACTTCCAGCTCCTTGATGCCGGCTTTTTCCAGCTGGTTGATGTGGCGGGCGGTGATACGACGACCCTGCTCCACAATCACCTTGCCGGACTGGTCCTTGATGTCGAACACGGCGATTTCGCCGCGCAGGCGCTGCGGAACCAGTTCCAGGTGCAGGCCTTCGCCCTTCACGTGGAAGACGTTGGTGGCGTAGAAGGCGTCCAGCACTTCTTCAGTGGTGTAATTCAGCGCGCGCAGCAGGACGGTGGCCGGCAGTTTGCGGCGACGGTCGATACGTACGAATACGCAGTCCTTCGGATCGAACTCGAAGTCCAGCCAGGAGCCGCGGTAGGGGATGATGCGAGCGGAGTACAGCAGCTTGCCCGAGCTGTGGGTCTTGCCGCGGTCGTGATCGAAGAACACGCCTGGCGAGCGGTGCAGCTGGGAAACGATGACGCGCTCGGTACCGTTGATGATGAAGGTACCGTTCTCGGTCATCAGGGGGATTTCCCCCATGTAGACTTCCTGCTCCTTGATGTCCTTGATCGCTTTGTTCGACGATTCTTTGTCGAAGATGATCAGACGGACTTTCACCCGCAGCGGTACCGCGAAGGTCACACCGCGCAGCACGCATTCCTTGACATCGAAAGCCGGCTCGCCCAGGCGATAGCCGACGTATTCCAGGGCGGCGTTACCGGAATAGCTGATGATCGGGAAAACAGACTTGAAGGCCGCGTGCAGGCCGATATCACGGAACTGCTCCTTGCTAACGCCCGCCTGCAGGAATTCGCGATACGAATCCAGCTGGATAGCCAGGAGGTAGGGTACATCCATGACGTCCGGCAACTTGCTAAAGTCTTTGCGGATACGTTTTTTCTCAGTGTATGAGTAAGCCATCAGCGTTCCCCAGCTTGGTCACCTGCTTGTTTGGCCCCTCCGACGGGAGTAGCCAGAAAATCGTGCAAACCCCTTGGTTTGCTCCGCCTCCCAGTGGAGGTCGGGTCGCGCCCCAGGTGGCATCCGGAGACAACCACCTAGAACGGAAAAAGGCCGGTGGCATAAGCCACCAGCCGTCAGCCTTGCGCGAGGCGCAGAGGCTGTAGACGCAAGGTCGTCGCTTACTTGAGCTCGACTTTGGCGCCAGCTTCTTCCAGGGCCTTCTTGGCAGCTTCGGCCTCTTCCTTGGAAGCGCCTTCCTTGACCACGCCCGGGGCGCCGTCAACAACTGCCTTGGCTTCTTTCAGACCCAGACCGGTCAGCTCGCGAACGACCTTGATCACGTTCACTTTCTTCTCGCCGGCTTCGGCCAGAACGATGGTGAACTCGGTTTGTTCTTCAACAACGGCAGCAGCAACAGCCGGGCCAGCGGCAACAGCGGCAGCAGCGGTAACGCCGAACTTCTCTTCCATCGCCTTGATCAGTTCAACGATCTGCATGACGGACATTTCGGATACGGCGTTGATGATGTCTTCGTTGGTCAGAGCCATGACTCTAATTCCTGTATTGGTGGACAGCCTTCGCGGCCATCAAAATTTAAAAGTTTCGTGAAAGGGACTATGCAGCCTGGATCAGGCAGCAGCGCCTTCTTTCTGGTCGCGAATGGCCGCCAGCGTACGAGCCAGCTTGCTGGTAGCGCCTTGGATCACGCTCATCAGCTGTGCAACGGCTTCGTTGTAGGTCGGCAGGGTCGCCAGTACGTCGATCTGATTGGCTGCGAGGAACTGGCCCTCGAATGCAGCGGCCTTGATCTCGAACTTGTCCTGACCCTTGGCGAATTCCTTGAAGATACGGGCAGCAGCGCCCGGATGCTCGTTGGAGAACGCAATCAGGGTCGGGCCTTTGAACACGTCGTTGAGCACTTCGAACTGAGTGCCGGCAACGGCGCGGCGGGCCAGGGTGTTACGTACGACACGCACGTACACGCCAGCTTCGCGGGCCTCTTTACGGAGTCCGGTCATAGCGGCTACGGTCACGCCACGGGCATCAGCCACGACAGCGGACAGGCCAGCTTTGGCAGCCTCGTTGACTTCAGCGACGATGGCCTTCTTGTCTTCGAGTTTAATTGCCACGGGTCTAACTCCTGGATGTTACCGTTTCGTCCAGCCGGGGCCGGACGGCGTTTTGGTGTCTGATTCGGTAAACGAATCGGGAGCACCATCTGCGTAGGCTCGGGAATCGCTTCCCGGTTTACGGCTTGCACCGCCTACGGTCTTGGATAGCCCCCGCCAGGCAGGGACCCCAATACCTGGCGCGGCGGACGCATCCGCCGCGCCTTTATCACTTAGCCTTCGAGGGAGGCCTGATCGATCTGCAGACCCGGGCCCATGGTGGTGCTCAGGGTCACGCGCTTCAGGTACACACCCTTGGAGGTGGACGGCTTCAGGCGCTTCAGGTCAGCCAGCAGGGCTTCGACGTTCTGCTTCAGCTTGATCGGCTCGAAGTCGACCTTGCCCACGGAAGCGTGAATGATGCCGTTCTTGTCGGTACGGAAGCGCACCTGACCAGCCTTGGCATTCTTCACGGCAGTGGCCACGTCCGGGGTAACGGTGCCGACTTTCGGGTTCGGCATCAGGCCGCGCGGGCCGAGGATCTGGCCCAGCTGACCGACGACACGCATCGCGTCCGGGGAAGCGATGACCACGTCGTAGCTCAGGTCGCCGCCCTTCATCTCGGCAGCCAGTTCGTCCATACCAACCTTGTCGGCACCAGCAGCCAGAGCGGCTTCGGCAGCCGGACCCTGGGTGAAGACGGCAACGCGGACGCTCTTGCCGGTGCCGTTCGGCAGAACGGTGGCACCACGAACGACCTGGTCGGATTTACGCGGATCGACGCCCAGGTTGATGGAGACGTCCACGGATTCCTTGAACTTGGAGGTAGCCAGTTCAGCCAGCAGTTTGGCGGCGTCCTCGAAAGCGTACTGTTTGCCAGCTTCTACTTTCTCGGCGATTGCCTTTTGGCGCTTGGTCAGCTTAGCCATTACACACCCTCCACGTTCAGGCCCATGCTACGCGCGGAACCGGCGATGCTACGCACGGCCGCATCCAGGTCAGCTGCAGTCAGATCGGCCTTCTTGGCCTTGGCGATCTCTTCCAGCTGAGCACGGGTAACGGTGCCTACTTTCTGGGTGTTCGGACGCGGGGAACCGCTGGCGATGCCGGCTGCTTTTTTCAGCAGGACGGAGGCCGGGGTGCTCTTGGTCTCGAAAGTGAAGCTGCGGTCGCTGTATACGGTGATGATCACGGGAGTCGGCAGACCCGGCTCGAGGCCTTGGGTGCGGGCGTTGAACGCCTTGCAGAATTCCATGATGTTCACGCCGTGCTGACCCAGGGCAGGGCCGACCGGCGGCGACGGGTTGGCCTGGCCGGCCTTCACTTGCAGCTTGATATAAGCTTGAATCTTCTTAGCCATGTATAACTCCAGTTACGGGTTCTAGCGCCCGAAGGCTCCCCGATTGCTTTCGCGTTTATCCCAGTGACGACAAAACCCCGCAACCTAGGGCTGCGGGGTTGGGATGCCATTTTCAGTCAAGCCTTCTCGACCTGACTGAACTCCAGCTCTACCGGGGTAGAGCGGCCGAAGATGAGCACGGCCACCTGGATCCGGCTCTTCTCGTAGTTGACCTCTTCGACGACACCATTGAAGTCGGCGAACGGACCATCGATGACACGAACGGTCTCACCCGGCTCGAACAGCGTCTTCGGCTTCGGCTTGTCACCACTGTCAGCAACGCGACGCAGGATAGCCTCAGCTTCCTTCTCAGTGATGGGCGCGGGCTTGTCGGCAGTACCACCGATAAAGCCCATGACACGCGGCGTATCCTTGATCAAGTGCCAAGTCGCCTCGTTCATCTCCATCTGCACCAGCACATAACCGGGGAAGAACTTACGTTCGCTCTTGCGCTTCTGGCCATTGCGCATCTCCACCACTTCCTCGGTGGGAACCAGAATTTCGCCGAACTGGTCTTCCATGCCGGCCAGCTTGACGCGCTCGATCAGCGAGCGCATGACATGCTTCTCGTAACCCGAGTAGGCATGCACAACGTACCAACGCTTAGCCACGGCGCACCTATTAACCAACAATCAACGAAACAAGCCAGCCGAGCAGGGTATCGAGCCCCCACAACAGCAGCGCCATCACCAGCACGACAGCCACGACAATCAGGGTGGTCTGGGTGGTTTCCTGACGGGTCGGCCAAACAACCTTGCGAATTTCCGCGCGAGCTTCCTTGGCAAGAACGAAGAAAGCCTGACCCTTGGCAGTCTGCAGAGCCACGACAGCAGCCACACCAGCAAGAGCGAGAAGCGCGAGGACACGGTACAGGATCGGCTCAGCGGAGAAATACTGATTGCCGACCACACCAACAGCGACGAGAACCACCACAACGACCCACTTCAGAACGTCGAAGCGTGTTTCTTTGGCTTCAGCCTTGGCATTCATCAGCTAGGATCCTGTGAGAGAAATGCCAGATTCTCTTTCTTGGAATCTGGCAGGCCAGGAGGGAATCGAACCCCCAACCTGCGGTTTTGGAGACCGCCGCTCTGCCAATTGAGCTACTGGCCTGTAACAAAGTCAGGCCGACCATTATGCCGGCCCGACACACCAAGATCAAGTCGTTATTCGATGATCTTGGCCACAACACCGGCGCCAACGGTACGACCACCTTCGCGGATCGCGAAGCGCAGGCCGTCTTCCATGGCGATCGGGGCGATCAGGGTGACAACCATCTTGATGTTGTCGCCCGGCATTACCATCTCTACGCCTTCCGGCAGTTCGCAGTTACCGGTCACGTCGGTGGTACGGAAGTAGAACTGCGGACGGTAGCCCTTGAAGAACGGGGTGTGACGACCACCCTCTTCCTTGGACAGCACGTACACTTCGCACTCGAACTTGGTGTGCGGCTTGATGGTGCCCGGCTTGGCCAGAACCTGGCCACGCTCCACTTCGTCACGCTTGGTGCCGCGCAGCAGGGCGCCGACGTTCTCACCAGCACGACCTTCGTCGAGCAGCTTGCGGAACATTTCCACGCCGGTGCAGGTGGTCTTGGTGGTCGGACGGATACCGACGATCTCGATTTCCTCGCCCACCTTGACGATACCACGCTCAACACGACCGGTTACCACGGTGCCGCGGCCGGAGATGGAGAACACGTCTTCGATCGGCATCAGGAACGGCTGGTCGATGGCACGCACCGGCTCCGGAATGTAGGAGTCCAGGGTCTCAACCAGTTTACGAACGGCGGAAACGCCGATTTCGTTGTCGTCCTTGCCTTCCAGGGCCATCAGAGCGGAACCGATCACGATCGGAGTGTCGTCGCCCGGGAAGTCATAGGTGTTCAACAGGTCACGAACTTCCATCTCGACCAGTTCCAGCAGCTCGGCGTCGTCAACCATGTCGGCCTTGTTCAGGAACACGACGATGTAGGGAACGCCTACCTGACGGGACAGCAGGATGTGCTCGCGGGTCTGCGGCATGGGGCCGTCGGCGGCGGAGCAAACCAGGATCGCGCCGTCCATCTGGGCAGCACCGGTGATCATGTTCTTCACGTAGTCAGCGTGACCGGGGCAGTCAACGTGAGCGTAGTGACGAATGGCGGAATCGTACTCAACGTGGGAGGTGTTGATGGTGATACCGCGAGCCTTCTCTTCCGGCGCGTTGTCGATCTGGTCGAAAGCACGAGCGGAACCACCCCAGGTCTCGGAGCAGACCTTGGTCAGAGCAGCAGTCAGAGTGGTCTTGCCATGGTCAACGTGACCAATGGTACCGACGTTGACGTGCGGTTTGTTACGTTCGAACTTTTCTTTAGCCATCGAGAACGTCTCCCATCAAAAATTTGAGCGAGTCACGCCACCATTAAAACAAAGGCAGATATTTTCATATCTGCCTTTGTTGAGATGGAGCTCATGAGCGGATTTGAACCGCTGACCTCACCCTTACCAAGGGTGTGCTCTACCAGCTGAGCTACATGAGCCAAACACATTGCGAAAACAGCAAACCTGGAGCGGGTAGCGGGAATCGAACCCGCATCATCAGCTTGGAAGGCTGAGGTTCTACCACTGAACTATACCCGCGGAGCCACAGCTCTCGCTTTGAATCTGGTGGAGGGGGAAGGATTCGAACCTTCGAAGTCTATGACGTCAGATTTACAGTCTGATCCCTTTGGCCGCTCGGGAACCCCTCCAAGTGAGGCGGCATTTTAAACTCTGCCACCCTACTGTCAAGCTTTTTCTCAATAAAATCTTGAGGTTAGCAACTTTTGACAGCAACTCCGCAATCAGCCTTCTGGGCCACCCTGCGAAGCGGGCGCCATTCTATTCAAGCTTTCAGGGAGATGCAACACCCTCGCACGATATAAGTTGATGTTTCAACCCCGTAAAATCCCGGGACAGCCGTTCGAGCAGCGGATCATCAACCAGCCTGCGACTTTCAGGGGCCACGCGCACCCAATAGTCACGGTGCGCGCGAGACAGTTCCCGCAGGAAAGGCTCATAGCCGGCGTCACGCAAACGCTGCATGACGCTCTCGGCAGAATCCAGGCGGGGGAAAATTCCAAGGGATATCCCGTTCACCAGATCCCCCTGGGTGACGATGTAACTGTCGATCTTCCGCGCCTGAAGCTCCTTGAGCTGACGCAGGGACGCCTCCCTCGAGGCGAGCGGAGCGAGGTAGACCCAGTAGTCGGTACCTGCTGCCGCATCGACAGGCCGCACCGCAGAGCGCACGTCCAGACTGATCAGGCGCTGCTCCAGCTCCCGGGCCTGCTCTTCACGCTCGAAGCCCCCAAGGAAAAGACAGACCGCCTGCTCCGGCGGAACCACCGATGCAGCAGAACGCCTCGGCTGGACATCGCCGGACTCGCTGAGCAGGCGAATATCCTGCTGCCCGCCCTTGTAGAGCGAAAGCGTTTCCACTTCCTTCGGCCGCAACGGTGCCTGCTGCTGATGCCAGACGTAGTAGAAAAGATTGAGAACCAGAAGGAACAGGAACAACCAACGCATGGATCGACCTCAATGCAAAGGACAGGCGATCGCCAAGCCGGCGAACACCAGATCAGGCAACACCCTTGCGCGTGGGAGCACATCACGGACCAGAAGAGCGTCGCCACCCGTGAGGAAGACCTCGAACTCATCGCCCAGATGTTCGGCAGCCAACTCGATCTGCACCTGCACGAATCCACGCAACATCAGCAGGCAGCCACGCTCCACAGCTTCAACGGTCGAACGTCCCGGAGCCATGTCGAGCAATGCCTGCTCCGCCGCCTCATCGTCATATCGAATACGGCGCGTATGGGTCCGAAGCTGGTTGCGCATCAGCGGCATCCCCGGACAAATGAAGCCACCAAGGTGCTGCCCATCCCCAGTAATCAGGTCAGACGTCACTGCGGTACCCAGATCCAGAACCAGGCAGGGCTTCCGAGCAATGTGATAGGCCCCCAGGACAGCCAACCATCGATCCAACCCCAATCGCTGGTATTCCGAATAGCCATTGCGCACGCCCGCCATTTCCAGTGCAGGCACCGCACACGCGCACGAAACGGCAAAGACCTCCTGCAGCCGCGTCGTCAGCGAGCGCGTCTCCTCGTCGGAGCGGACGCTGACCAGCCGACAATGGCGCAGCGCCAATCCGGCAATTCGCTGCAGGGCGGATACCAACTCCTCATCGGAGCCAGCCACGCCGCCCGCGAGAGCCGCATGCTGCGAGCTTTCGATCACTCGCCACTTGATAAAACTGTTGCCGCAGTCAAGCTCAAGAATCATCACTCAACCTCAAACTGAGCTCTCCACCGCTGTAAGCTCGTTCTTCGCCGTCGACACTGAGGCGCAAAGCGCCGGTCGCATCGATGCCCATGACCCTTCCCTGTATTTGCTGCACGCCAGCTATCAGATTGACAGCCCTCCCCTGCCAGAGATGGGCGGCCTCCCACTCTTCGCGAAGAGCAGAGAATCCCTCGCACTTATGGCGTGCCAAGTAGGCCGCTAGAGAAGCACTCAATCGTTTGACCAGCGCATTCCTGTCCACCAGTTCGCCGGATTCTCTTTGCATTGAGGTCCAGGGCTGGTCAATCTCTTCCGCAGCAAGCTGCATGTTCACATTGATCCCGATGCCGACAACCACATGGCAGATATCCGCAGGATCCCCAATCAGCTCAAGGAGAACACCTGCAATCTTGCGGCTGCCGACCAGGAGATCGTTCGGCCATTTGAGGCCGACCGCCATCAAGCCGAATGCTCGCAGGGTATCCAGCACCGCCAGACCGACAACCAGACTCAACCCTTCGAGCTGGCGCGCGCCACCGTCGATTCGTAAAGCAAGACTGTAGTAAAGGTTCTGCGCATACGGACTCACCCACCGACGCCCCCTTCGCCCTCGCCCCTGGGTTTGTCGCTCAGCAGTTACCACGAAGGGAGGAATGCCTCCCGCGGACAGTTGCCGCATTACTTCCGCGTTGGTGGAGTCCAAAGTCTCGAACACCTGGTGCGGCCACGGAGCATTCTGGCCATTCAGTTCCGCGCTATCGAGCAGGCTCAGCGGACTTTGCAGCCGATAGCCGCGGCCGCGCACCCTATAAATCGGCAGGCCGTACTCGGCCTCCAGCTGCTGCAACTGCTTCCAGATAGCGCTTCTGCTCACACCCAGGACAGCACCCAGGGCCTGGCCCGAGTGAAAACGTCCATCACGCAGAAGATTCAATAGGGTCAGCATTTGCTGAGATCCGGCTCACAATGAGGCAGGCATCATATCCATGCACACTCAGGTTGCATAGAAATCCGGCACACCCTGAATACCCGCTCAATGCCGATGGCGACGATGCTCGAGACAAGCGGCAATTTCCCGCGCAAAGACAAACCCCCGACACGCCTGGGCGTATCGGGGGTTTGGGATAGGCGCTTGACGATGACCTACTCTCGCATGGAGAAGCTCCACACTACCATCGGC
>NZ_JBHSOU010000059.1:0-49959 GCF_042656385.1 Pseudomonas sp. GCM10022186 | reverse complement strand
CCTGCCACGGCATCGCTCGAACTCCCGCTTCGAAGGATTCCGCAAGCCTAGATGCGTTACCCATGTCTCCCGACACCCGTTACCTATGTCCCCCGGCTGAACACACGGCGCACCCTACCGCATCGGCTTCATCCTGCCAGCCCGGACATTCGAATCGTCACAGGCAGAGCCGCTGACTCATGACCACGTCCTCAGGACGTGGTTTCCCAAGTTCGAATGAATTCGCTCCCACAACGGATGTGTAGGATGGGTCGGGCGGCGTTCCGCGAGCGGAGCGATACCCATCGGCAGGCCTGCGGCCTGCTTGGCGAATGAATTGGCTATGTCTGCATTAGCTGTTGCAGGACCGAATAGAAGTCTCTAGTACGGGGCTTTCAGGTCTCCGCACCAGTCTGACACCTCCCTCTCCCCCGGCCCCCGCCCTGCGCCCCTGCCTGATCGCTTCGCGCTCAGGCGTTCATCGGCACCGGAAGCGGTGCTTCCGAAAGCGTGCCTCTTCACCCCTGAAGAGGAGAGGGGTGACTCGCGCCGGCGAGGCACAAACAATCCTGAAGCCACCAGCAGCCTGGAACTGGGCAGCAGAGGTGGGGCGGCGACTGCGCCCCGTCAGGAGGCCGAGCGGAATCGTTGCAGAGGGGGACGAGCGGCATGGATGCCGCGAGAGGCGTGCGGGGCCAGGGATGGCCCCTCACGCCGGGCCCCCGGCGCAACGATGGAGCGAGGGGAGTCCGGCGAAGCAGGACGGGGACGCCGAGTTCCGGATGCAGGGGCAAGCGCTTTGGTTCCTTTCTGTGGTGCGGCATCCCGACGTTTGAGAAAGGGACTCGCCCGGGAGGGCGAAACAGAGACTCGCAGCCCGCTCTATAAGCAGCTGGGCTCGGGGCGTTCTAGCAACACTTAATGCAGACATAGCCAATTCATTCGCCAACCGGACCGCGATGCCAATGGGGGCAGCCGCGCCGCCCTTGGCGAATGAATTCGCCCCTACAGAGCCGCCACCTCGCGCGGCTCCTGCCCCAGCAGCTCCTGCATCCGCCCACGGGTATCGGCCATCAGCTCGCCGAGCCGCTCGACGCTGTACTGGCTGGCATCGATGGGCGCACCGACATGCACCTCCACCTTCTGCCCGAGGTTCAGGCGGAAGGTACGCGCCGGCAGCACGCGATGGATGCCGCGGATGGACACCGGAATGATCACGGCATCGGTGTCCAGCGCGAGGTGGAAGCAGCCCTTCTTGAACTTCAGCAGGCGGCCATCGGCGGAGCGCGTGCCCTCGGGCGCGGCCCAGAGGACGATGCCGCTCTCCATCATGCGCCGGGCGGTTTCCAGATCGGCCAGGGCCTGGCGGCGATTGTACCGGTCGATGGAGGGGAATTCCGCCGCGCGCATGGCAGCGCCGAGGAAGGGGATGCGGAACAGCTCCTTCTTCGCCAGCATGCGGATCGAGCCCGGCAGGGCCACGAAGCTGGCGGGGATGTCGTAGTGGCTGGAATGGCTGCAGAGGATCAGGTAGCGCCGCCCATCGTTGAAATCGGGTATCGCCCCATGCACCGACAGGTCCATGCGCACCAGGCGCAGCAACAGGCGCGACATGGCGCGGGTATAGCGGTCCACCAGGGCGCGATCGACCCGCCCCAGGGGCGCGCGCACCAATACCAGGCAGCAGTAGTGGAAGACCACCAGCAGGGTCCCCAGGATCACGCCAACACGGCGCAGCAGCGAGGCAGGTTCGTTCAATATGTGCAGGCTCGGCATCGAGGCTCTCCCATCTTCTGCCCGCGCGACTTCAAGCGCGGGGAACCTTATGATGCCGACTGTCATCGTTTCGACACAGGTGGCCCGCCAGGCACCTGACCAAACGCACCCGGCACGGACCCAGCCCATGGACAAGAAAGACCTGCAGATCATCGCCCTCCTGCAGCAGGACGCCTCCATCTCCCTTGCGGAACTCGCCGAGGCGGTGAACCTCTCGCCCACGCCGTGCTGGCGGCGCCTGCAGAAGCTGCGCGAGGACGGGGTGATCACCAGGCAGGTGGCGCTCTGCGACGCCGAGCGGCTCAAGCTCGGGGTCACCGTCTTCGTCAGCATTCGCACCAGCCGCCATAGCGACGACTGGACCCGGCAGTTCATCGAAGGCACCCGCGACATCCCCGAGATCGTCGAGATCTACCGCATGACCGGCGACGTCGACTACCTGCTGAAAATCGTGGTGCCCGATATCAAGGGCTACGACGCGGTGTACAAGCGCCTGATCCGAGTCGCCGACCTGTCCGACGTCAGCTCCGGCTTCGCCATGGAAGTGATCAAGCACACCACGGCCCTGCCCCTGGATCACCTGGCGCAGCCGGGCGACCCATGATTTGCTCGCCGCGGCGACCACCAGGAAAATATTTCCAATAAACCCTTTTCAAGTAGATTTATTTTCTAGCGCCAACGGCATCCCGGCCGATCAAAGCAAAGAAATTCCCCGCGCCCATCGGTAATCTTTCCCCCATTCCAGAGGCATTCCTGCTCGGCAGGCGCTGCTCCCATCCCGCTCTATTCGGCTCCAGAGGAACACCCAGGTGGACGACCGCAAACTGCATCTAGAAACGCTGCTGGCCCACGAGGGCCGCGAACGGGGCCAGGTCGGTGGCACCGTGAACACCCCGGTCTACCGCGCCTCCACCCTGCTCTTCCCGACCGTGGAAGCCCTGCACGCCCAGCACGGCACCCTCAACACCTACGGCCGCCACGGCAACCCCACCACCCGCTCCCTGGAGCGCGCCCTGGCGGAACTGGAAGGTGCCTACGGCGCCATGCTCACCCCCAGCGGCCTGAGCGCGCTGACCACCGCCCTGCTGGCCACCCTGAAGCCCGGTGACCACCTGCTGATGACCGACTCGGTCTACGACCCGACCCGCGCCTTCTGCGACGAAACCCTCAAGCGCTTCGGCATCGAGACCACCTACTACGACCCCCTGATCGGCGGCGGCATCGCCGAACTGATGCTTCCGAACACCCGTGTGGTTTTCCTCGAATCCCCCGGTTCCCTGACCTTCGAGGTGCAGGATGTGCCCAGCATCGCCGAGGTCGCCCACGCCCATGGCGCCCTGGTGATGCTCGACAACACCTGGGGCACCCCGGTGAATTTCCCCTCCTTCAAGCACGGCGTGGACATCTCCATCCATGCCGCGACCAAGTACATCGTCGGCCACTCCGATGTGCTGATGGGCGTGATCATGACCACCGAGGCGCTGTTCCCGCAGGTGCGCGGCTTCTACAAGCAGCTTGGCCTATCCGTCAGCGCCGACGACGCCTACCTGGCCCTGCGTGGCCTGCGCACCCTGTCCACCCGCCTGGAACGCCACCAGCGCAATGCGCAAAGGATCGCGGCGTGGCTGGCCGAGCAACCCGAGGTGGAACGGATCCTCTACCCGGCCCTGCCCGGCGCCCCCGGCCACGAACTGTGGAAGCGCGACTTCAGCGGCGCCTGCGGCCTTTTCGGGGTGGTGTTCAAGGAGCTGCCCGAACAGGCTATCCGCGCCATGCTCGACGGCATGCAACTGTTCGGCATGGGCTTCAGCTGGGGCGGCTTCGAGAGCCTGATCCTGCTGACCAATCCAAGCGCCCACCGCAGCGCCACCACCTGGAAGGCGGAAGGCCCGCTGGTGCGCCTGCACATCGGCCTGGAACATCCGGACGACCTGATCGCCGACCTCGAGGCAGGCTTCCAGCGCCTGCGCGCCAACTGCCGCTGAACCCCTGGCGGCGCGGTTCGCCGCGTCGCCCTCGATAGCGCGCGACAGCCCGTGCGGACGTCCTTATGATGCCTGTCACAACAACGGTCACGACAAGGAACCCGCCATGTCGCTCGCGCAACTCATCAGCCCTGCCCAACTCAGCGCCCGCCTGGACGAACCGGGCCTGATCATCCTCGACTGCCGCTTCTCCCTCGACGATCCGGCCTATGGCCAGCGCAGCTACGTCGAGAGCCATATTCCCAGGGCCCGCTTCGCCGACCTGGAGCGCGACCTCTCCGGTCCGGTGACCAGGGGCGTGACCGGCCGCCATCCGCTGCCTGATCCGGCCGTGCTGACCGAGCGGCTGCGCGCCTGGGGCATCCGCGCCGACAGCACCATCGTCCTCCATGACGACGGCCCCGGCGCGTTCGCCGCCCGCGCCTGGTGGCTGCTGGCCTGGCTGGGCAAACGCGATGGCGTGTTCCTGCTCGATGGCGGACTCAAGGCCTGGCGCGATGCCGAGCTGCCGCTGACCGCCGTGGAACCGGCGGTGCAGCCGGGCGACTTCCAGGGGCAGCCTGACGCCAGCCTGCTGGTCGACGCCGCCACCTTGCAGCAACGACTGGACAACCCCGCCCTGACCCTGCTGGACGCCCGCGCCCTGCCACGCTTCAAGGGCGAAGTGGAACCCATGGACCCGGTGGCCGGACATATTCCGGGCGCCCGATGCGCCGCCTTCACCGACAACCTCGGCGCCGATGGCCGCTTCCTGCCGGCCGACGCACTCAAGCAGCGCTTTGCCGCCATGCTCGGCGACCGTCCGCAGGAAGAACTGGTGGCCTATTGCGGCTCCGGCGTCACCGCCTGCCACAACCTCTTCGCCCTGTGCCTGGCCGGCTACCCCCTGGCGCGGCTCTATGCCGGCTCCTGGAGCGAGTGGATCACCGACCCCGGCCGCCCCCTGGCAACAGGCGACTAAGCGCCGAAGCACCCGGGAATACCCCTGGCCAGCGCCCTCTTGCGCTGGCTTTTTTTTAATCACAAGCAGCTATATGGACAATAACCAGAAGCCCGAAACAGTTTAAAAACAGTCCTTTACAGCATAAATATCGCACTAGACTTCAAATCGAGCGGCTAACTCCGCTCCCGGTGGGGCCCTTCCCTAGAATGATGAGAAGCTGCCAAAACGCCCCGGCCCCGCCGGCACCCTTCGCGAGGGCCATATGGGAATTGCCGCCTGCGATCTGCGCCAACACGTGATACGGCCGACGCTGCTCTACCTGCAGCGCCCCTCCTCCACCGCCGAACGCCTGCTGCTGGGCGCCGCCGCCTGCCAATCGGCCCTCGGCGCCGCCCTGGACTGCGACCAGGGCCGCGGCCTCTACCGCATCAGCGATGCGCGGCACCAGCAACTCTGGGACCAGCACCTGGCTCACTACCCGGACCTGGCCAGCCAGGTACGCGGGCTGGCCAGCCAGCACGCCTTCCTCGCCGCGCCGCACCTGGAACTGACGGTCAACCTGCGCTACGCCACCGCCATCGCCTGGATGCTGGTGGAGTCGACCATCCTGGTGCTGCCCGCCGCCGACGACCTGCTCGGCATGGCCATGATCTGGCGCCAGGTCTTCCACCCCGAGGGCAGCCCGCGGGAATTCATCGACGCCTGGCAACGCCATGTGGGCGGCCTCAGCCAGGTCGCCTGATCACTGACCGACCAGTCAGGAACAGGCAACCCGTGGAAATTGCACGATCAGTACAAATGCCATCACTTTTCCGATTGTTCGACAATCTTACAAGGATTTTTCCCACACTTATGACACTGGAAAGGGCTCCTGAATCCTGTTAGCGTGCCGCGCCTTGCACCACCGTTCAGGAGTTCACCGTGATAAGCAGAGTCTTCAAGACCGCCCTCGCCCTGGCCGTCAGCGCCGCATCCAGCTACAGCCTCGCCGCCGGCTTCGCCCTCAACGAACAGAGCGTGAGCGGCATGGGGACCGCCTTCGCCGGCCGTTCCTCCTCCGCCGATGACGCCACCACCGTATTCGGCAACCCGGCCGGCATGGCCCGCCTCAAGCGCGAGCAGGTCAGCGTCGGGGCGGCGGCGATCTTCGCCAAGACCGATATCGACGACGCCCGCAGCACCTTCGGCGGCAGCAACGATGGCGACATGGTTCCCACCGTGGGCGTGCCCATGGGTTATTACGTCAAGCCGATCGACGACAAGTGGGCGTTCGGCCTCGGCATGTACGCACCATTCGGCCTGATCACCGATTACGAGGGCGGTTTCGCCGGCCGTTACTACGGCAACAAGAGCGAAGTCCGGGTGATCACCCTGCAACCTACCGTCAGCTATCGCATCAACGACCGGCTGTCCGTCGGCTTCGGCCCCACCATCAACCGCATCGACGGCGAACTGACCTCCGCGGTGCTGAATCCGCTGTCTCCCGGCCGCAATGACGGCAAGGTGAAGGTCAAGGGCGACGACACCGCCCTGGGCTTCAACGCCGGCGTGCTCTTCGAACTGGATGCGCGCACCCGCTTCGGCCTGACCTACCACTCCAAGGTGGACTACAAGCTGCGCGGCGACACCACCGTTTCCGGCAGCGGCCCCGTACTGGGCAGCTCGGCGGGCAAGTACGACGCCTCGCTGGACCTGGAAACCCCGGAATCCGTCGACTTCTCCGTCACCCATGACCTGAACGACGCCTGGACCCTCTACGCCGGCAGTACCTGGACGCGCTGGAGCCGCCTGGAAGAGATCAAGGTGGAGAACAAGGGCGTTCGCGGCCTGCTGGCCCCGGCTCTCGGCACCATCACCGAGGAACAGGACTGGCGCGACACCTGGTCCTACGCCATCGGCGCCGCCTACAAGCTGAACCGGCAGTGGACCCTGCGCGCTGGCCTGGCCTACGACCAGACCCCGACCCGCAACGAATTCCGCTCGCCGCGCATCCCCAGCGACGACCGCAAGATCCTCAGCCTGGGCGCCGCCTGGAGCCCCAACGACGACGTGACCGTCGACGTCGCCTACACCTACCTCAAGGAAGAAGACGCCGACATCGACCAGGTCAGCGCCAGCAAGGGGGCCTACCGCGCCACCTTCGAAAACAGCGCCCACGGCCTGGGCGCGCAGCTGACCTACCGCTTCTGAGTGGGATCAACCGCGACAAAAAAGCCCGGACTGGTCCGGGCTTTTTCTTGTCGGCGTTCAGGGCTGACTGGCCAGCGCCTTTTCCACCGCTTCCAGAAGATCGGGATCGTCGGGCTTGGTCAGGCTGGAAAAGTGAGCGATCACCTTGCCCTGGCGATCCACCACGTATTTGTAGAAGTTCCAACGCGGCGTCTGCCCGGACTGGGCGATCAGCTCCTTGTAGAGCGGCGTCGCCTCGTCGCCGGTGACATGTTGAGGCTGGGTCATGGCGAAGGTCACGCCGTAATTGATGTAGCAGACCTTGGCGGTTTCCTCGGTGGTGGCGGCCTCCTGCCGGAAGTCGTTCGAGGGCACGCCCAGCACTTCGAAGCCCTGCCCCTTGTAGCGCTTGTACAGCGCTTCCAGCCCCTTGAACTGAGGCGTGAAGCCGCAGTGGCTGGCAGTGTTGACGATCAGCAGGGGCTTGCCGGCGAAGCGCTGGCAGAGGTCGATGCTTGCCTTGGAGCGCAGTTGCGGCAGCTCATGCTGCAGCAACGCGGGACATTCGGCAGCCAGGGCCTGGCCACCGAACAGGGCGAGCAGCGTCAGGGGCAGTACGGACAAGGCGTTCATGGCAGCTTCCAGCGCATTCGGGCGATCTGCCTACGCTACCGCCAAGCGCATCGCCTAGCAATTGAACCCCAACTGCATCAGCGCCAGGCCGCCCTGCTGCCAGCCCCACCAGCCGAGAGCCAGGAGCAGGCCGACCAGCAGCGCGCCGAAAACCCAGCCCAGGTACAGCCTCATACGGCCTCGGCGGGCTGCAGGCGCGCCACCGGCTGTTCGCGCACCGGCCAGTTCAGCACGGCGGCCGCCAGACTGAGGAAGATGGAAATCTGCCATACCAGTTCGTAACTGCCCGTGTGGTCATAGAGGTAGCCGCCCAGCCAGCCACCGAGGAAGGCGCCCAGCTGGTGAAACAGGAAAACGATACCACCGAGCATGGACAGGTTGCGCACGCCGAACAGGGTGGCGACCGTGCCGTTGGTCAGGGGGACCGTGGACAGCCACAGCAACCCCATGGCCATGCCGAAGGCATAGGCGCTCCAGATGGTCAGCGGCGAGTAGACGAACGCCACTATCACCACGCCACGCAGCAGGTAGAGCCCGGTGAGCAGCTTCGGTTTGGAATGGCGACCGCCCAGCCAGCCGGCGATGTAGGTACCGAACACATTGAACAATCCCACCAGCGCCAGCACCGTGGTGCCCACCGAGGCCGGCAGGTGCTGGTCCACCAGGTAGGCCGGCAGATGCACGCCGATGAACACCACCTGGAAGCCACACACGAAGAAACCCAGGGCCAACAGCCAGAACCCCGAGTGGCCGGTGGCCTCGCGCAGGGCCTCGCCCAGGCTCTGTTCATGGCCCTGGGCCGGCAGCGGATTGTCCTTGAGCAGCCCCACCAGCGGCACGATCAGCGCCACCAGCAGGCCCAGCGCCAGCAACGCGGACGACCAGCCGAGCCAGCCGATCAGGCCCAGGGTGCCGGGCAGCATGGCGAACTGGCCGAAGGATCCGGCCGCCGCGGCGATGCCCATGGCCATGCTGCGCTTGTCCACCGGCACCGCGCGGCCCACCACGCCGAGGATCACCGAGAAGGAGGTGCCCGACAGGCCGATGCCGATCAGCAGGCCCGCACTGAGGGACAACGACAGGGCCGAATCGGAAAAGCCCATCAGCACCAGGCCCAGGGCGTAGAGCACACCACCGACGATCACCGTCTTCGCCGCGCCGAAGCGATCGGCCAGGGCGCCGGTGAAGGGCTGTGCCACGCCCCAGATCAGGTTCTGCAGGGCAATGGCGAAGGCGAACACCTCCCTGCCCCAGCCGAATTCACTGCTCATGGGCGCCAGGAACAGCCCGAACCCATGGCGAATGCCCAGGGACAGCGCCAGGATCAGCGATGCCCCAAGAAGAATCCAGCCACTCGTACGCCATACCGATGTCATAGAAAAATCCTTTACGGGTAGATACCCGCTTTTCGGCGAAAAATCAGTCCATATGTTCCAGATCGTCCAGCAGCGCCATCAACGCCGCTCGTTTCTCCAGCCCCATGCGCTGCCCCATCTGCACCTGCACCCGTTCCCAGGCCTGCAGCGCCTCGTCGAGGCTGGCGCGGCCGGCCGGTGTCAGGGACACCAGGCGATTGCGCTGGTCCTCGCCACCCTCCAGCCGCACCAGGTGCTTGGCCTCCAGCACCTTGAGGTTGCGCCCCAGAGTGCTGCGGTCCAGCCCCAGGGCCTCGGCCAAACCGGTGATGCTCGGCTGGTCCAGCCGCGACAGGTTCTTCAGCAGCGAATACTGGGCGACGTTCAACCCGACGCCGGCAAGGGCATCGTCGTAGAGCCGCGTCACGTTGCGGGTGGCGCGGCGCAGTTTGGTGCAGAGGCATTGGGTCGGCAACATGGGTGCGTGTATATACCCGCATAGTCCTGGGCGTCAATCGAATTGCGCATTGACCGATGGTTGGTGATGGGTCTGGCGGCGTGGGATCGGGGGATTCGGAGCGGGTTATCAGACCGCTCCGAGCGTCGGGGGCAGGACAATCATGGTTTTCCAGGGCAAGGAATAAGGCCATGAGGAAACTCGAATTCGCCAAGCAACTCAGGACTGGGCAAACCGATGCCGAGCAACGACTCTGGCAGCATCTGCGCGCCAAGCGGCTGCAAGGTTTGAAGTTTCGGCGACAGAAACCTCTGGGGCCTTACATCCTGGACTTCATTTGCCAGGAGCGGATGCTGGTGGTCGAAGTGGACGGCGGGCAGCATCTGGAAAGTGCATCGGACCGGGCGCGGGATGAATGGCTGGCACGACGTGGCTTCAGGGTTCTGCGGTTCTGGAATCATGAGGTGCTGTCGCAGACCGATGCAGTGCTGGAAGCGATCTGGTTGGCGGCGAAGGAAGCGTTTCCCGGCGACACCCTCTCCCCCGGCCCCTCTCCCTGAAGAGGAGAGGGGTGACTCGCGCCTGAAGCATTTGTGGCCACCGGGAACCCGGAGTAGTGCTGGGCTCTTCAGCCGGGCGCGGCACGGACCGGCTCCCCTCGCCCTTCAGGGAGAGGGGCTGGGGGAGAGGGCAACAGCGGTACAAACCAGCACCACCACCTCCACCAATTCCACCATCGCCCCCGCCGTATCCCCGGTGGTCCCGCCCAGCCGCTGGACGAAGCGGCCACGCAACCAGGCAAACGCCGCCAACGCCATCGCCAGCGCAATCCAGGCCGCCCAGCCAAGCACCAGCATGACCACCCCCTGCCCCGCCAGCCACACCGGCAGTTCGCGGCGCGGCAGGTGTTCGGCCAGCGCCTGGCCAAGGCCGCCGGGACGGACATAGGGGGTGGTGAGAAACAGCAAGGGCAGCAGCCCCCGCGCCAGCCAGGGCGCCAGCAGCAGGGGCAGCGCCTGGCCGGCGTCCAGCAGCGCCACCAGCGCGGCGAACTTCAGCAGCAACACCAGCACCAGGACCACCACCGCGATGGGCCCGCTGCGCGGGTCCTTCATGATCTCCAGGGTACGCTCGCGGTCGCCGTAGCCACCCACCCAGGCATCCGCCGTGTCGGCCAGGCCATCCAGGTGCAGGCCGCCGGATAGCCCGACCCAGAACGCCAGCAGCAGGGCCGCCTGCAGCAACGCCGGCCGGCCGTCGAGAAGATGGGCGACTCCCAGCAGGAACAGGCCGATCAGCAGCCCGACCAGGGGATACCAGAGCAGCGACCGGCCGATCTGCCGGGGCTCGGGCATGCCGGGCAGGCGCACCGGCAGGCGTGTGAGGAACTGCAGGGCGATCAGCAGCGGCGTCATGGCCGCTCCCGCAGGCCGCGCGCGTCGTCGACCAGCCGGAACAGCTCGCCGTGGGCCACCGCCACCTGCATCAGCTGGTGGCGCGGCAGCCGGCGGGCGCGGGCCACCAGCAGGCGGATCACGCCGCCATGGGTGACCAGCAGCACTCGTTGGCCGGCGAAACGCTCCCGCAGGCGCTCGCCGGCGGCCAGTACCCGCGCCTCGAAGTCCAGCAGGGGCTCACCCTCGGGCGGGGTGAAGCCGTAGGGATCGTTCCAGAAGCGGCCCAGGCCGTCGGCATGCGCCTCCATCAGTTCGGCGGCGCTGCGCCCCTCCCACAGACCGAAGTGCAGTTCGCGCAGGTCGGCGTCGATATGCAGCGGCAGGCCGAGTTCCCGCTCCAACGCGTTGGCGAAGGCGGCGCAACGTTGCAGGGGCGAACTCACCAGCACATCCCAGGGCCCCGCCCCGTCGATGCCGGCGCGCATCTGCGCCCAGCCGCTGGCAGTCAGGGGATCGTCCAGGCTGCCGCGAAAGACACTGCCCCGTTCGGTTTCGCCATGGCGCAGCAGGTCGAGCTTCATGCCGGCCGATCCGATACCGAAGCCTCGGCGAAGGTGGCCATGCCACCGTGCAGCTCGCAGGCCAGGCGCAGCAGCGGCAAGGCGATGGCCGCGCCGCTGCCTTCGCCCAGGCGCAGGCCGAGGTCCAGCAGCGGCTCTGCCTCCAGCGCTTCCAGCACGGCAAGGTGGCCGGGCTCGGCGGAACGATGGGCGAACAGCAGCCACTCGCGGCAGGCGGGGTTCAGGCGCACGGCGCAAAGCGCCGCCACGCTGCAGATGAAACCGTCCACCAGCGCCGGCAGCCCGAGCTGGGCGCAGGCCAGGTAGGCGCCGGCCAGTGCCGCAACCTCGAAGCCGCCGAGGCGACGCAGGATTTCCTCGGGGCTGTCGCAGCCGTCCCGATGCAGGGCCAGGGCACGCTCGATCACCCGGATCTTGTGGGCCACGCCCTGGCCATCCAGCCCGGTGCCGGGGCCGGCCAGCGCAGTGGCCGGCAAACCCAGCAGGGCACAGGCCAGGGCACTGGCGGTGGTGGTATTGCCGATGCCCATCTCGCCGCCGACATAGAGCTCGGCCCCGGCCGCCTGGGCGCGCTCGACGCTGGCACGGCCCGCCTGCAAGGCGATCAGGCACTGGGCGGCAGTCATCGCCGGCTCACGGGCGAAGTTCGCCGTGCCGGCGCCCACATGCAGGTGCAGCACGCCCGGCAGCGGCTCCAGCGGCAGCGCGGTACCCAGGTCCACCAGTTCCAGGGTTGCGCCCAGGTTCCTGGCCAGGACACTGATGGCGGCGCCGCCACGGACGAAGTTGCGCAGCATCTCGCCGGTCACGGCCTGCGGATAGGCGGATACGCCCTCCCCCACCACGCCGTGGTCGCCGGCGAATACGGCGAACCAGGGACGGTCGGCGCGCGGCCGTTCCCGGCCTTGTTGGGCGGCCAGGGTGATGGCCAGATCTTCCAGCTGGCCTAGGGCGCCACGCGGCTTGGTCAACTGGTCCTGGCGAGCCCGGGCCTTGGCACGGGCGATGGGATCCAGCGGCTGGCAGGGAGCCTGCCACCATTGCAGGGGGGTCATAGGGGTTCTCCCTTGAGAATCATGGGCAGGCCGGCGACGGTAAAGATCACCCGTTCGCTGCGTTCGGCCAGGGCCTGGTGCAGCCAGCCGGCTTCGTCGACATAGCGACGGGTCAGCTCGCCCAGGGGCACGACGCCGAGGCCGGTTTCATTGCTCACCAGCAGCACGCGGCCAGGCAGTCCGCCGATGCAGCCGAGCAACGCCTCGCGCTCTTCATCCAGTCGCGCCGGGTCGTCCAGCATCAGCAGGTTGGTCAACCAGAGGGTCAGGCAATCCACCAGCAGGCAGGTGTCGGCAGCAGCCTGCTCGCGCAGCACGCGGGCCAGCTCCAGCGGCTCTTCCACCAGCCCCCAGTGGTCGGGGCGGCGGGCGCGGTGATGGGCGACCCGCGCGCTCATTTCACCGTCCAGGGGCTGGCTGGTGGCGATGTAGATGACCTTCAGGCCGCTGTCGACGGCCAGCTTCTCCGCCAGCCGGCTCTTGCCGGAGCGGGCACCGCCCAGGATGAGTTCAGGCATGGGCGTGCTCCTGAATGCCGCAGAGTTCGGCAAGCAGGCCGGTGTCCAGATGCTGCTCGACCTGATCGGCCAGGCGCTCGATATCGCGCTCGCGCAGGGCGTGGTAATCCACCCTCTGCACCGCTTCCAGGCCAGCCCAGCGGAGGATGGCGGCGCAGGCCTCAGAGGATTCGAACAGGCCGTGCAGGTAAGTGCCCATGACCTGGCCATCGGCACTGCAAGCACCATCGGCACGGCCATCGGCCAGCATCACCGCGGGACGTTCGAGGCCGGCGCCGCTACTGACACCGGCATGGATTTCGTAGCCGCTCACCGGGACATTCGCCAACGACAGACGCCCAGTGACATTGCGCAGTTGCTTCTCCGGCGCCAGGACCGTGTCGATATCCAGCATGCCGAGGCCCGCACTCGCCCCCGCCGGGCCTTCCAGGCCATGGGGATCGGCAATGTCGCGGCCGAGCATCTGGTAGCCGCCACAAATGCCCAGCACCTTGCCGCCATACCGCAGGTGGCGCTGCAGGGTGTGGTCCCAGCCCTGTTCGCGCAGCTGCGCGAGGTCGGCGCGTACGCTCTTGGAGCCGGGCAGGATGATCAGGTCCGCCGGCGGAATCGGCTGGCCGGGAGCGACGAAGGTCAGCTGCACTTGCGGGTGCAGGCGCAGGGGGTCGAAGTCGGTATGGTTGCTGATGCGCGGCAGCACCGGCACTGCCACCCGCAGCGCCTCGCCGGCCTTGGCCGCCTGGCGCGGGTCGATGGCGTCCTCGGCTTCGAGGTGGAAGTCGGTGAGGTAGGGCAACACCCCCAGCACCGGCTTGCCGGTGCGCCGCTCCAGCCAGTCCAGGCCCGGCTTCAGCAGGGCGATATCGCCACGGAAGCGGTTGATGACGAAGCCCTTCACCCGCGCCTGCTCACTGGGCGAGAGCAGTTCCAGGGTGCCCACCAGATGGGCGAAGACCCCGCCCCGGTCGATGTCCGCCACCAGTATCACCGGGCAGTCCACCGCCTCGGCGAAGCCCATGTTGGCGATGTCGTTGGCCCGCAGGTTGATCTCCGCGGGCGAGCCGGCGCCCTCCACCAGCACCACCGGGTACTGGGCCGAAAGGCGCTGGTGGGACTGCAGCACGGCCTGCATCGCGACCTTCTTGTAGTCGTGATAGGCCGCGGCATTCATGCTGGTGACCGCGCGGCCATGGATGATCACCTGGGCGCCTATGTCGGTATTGGGCTTGAGCAGCACCGGGTTCATGTCGGTGTGGGGCGCCAGGCCGCTGGCCTGGGCCTGCACGGCCTGGGCGCGACCGATCTCGCCGCCGTCCAGGGTCACCGCGCTGTTCAGCGCCATGTTCTGCGGCTTGAACGGCGCCACCGCCACGCCCTGGCGCCTGAGCCAGCGGCACAGGGCGGTCACCAGGGTGCTCTTGCCGGCGTCGGAGGTGGTGCCCTGCACCATCAGGGTGGTCATGGATGTTCCTTGGAATAGTCGATCAGGGCCTGGCCCAGGCGTGCCCAGCCCGCTTCGTCCGGCGGCAGGCCGAAACGCAGGCTGGGCGGCGTGGCGAGCAGGCGGGTGAGGATGCCGCGGGCGGCGAGGAATTCGTGCAGGGCCGCGGCGTCGCCACGAACCAGTCGCTGGAACAGCGCGGTGCCGCCACTGGGCGCCAGGTCGCAGGCCCGCAGCAGGCCTTCCAGGCGTTGGCCGTCGGCCAGCAGGCGCTGGCGCTGGCGCTCCTGCCCGGGCCGGTCGAGCAGGATCGCCTTGGCCAGGGCCCGCGCCGGCCCACTCACCGCCCAGGGTCCGAGCCATTCGTTCAGCCCGTTCAGCACTGGCGCCTCGGCCAGCACGAAGCCGAGGCGAATGCCCGCCAGGCCGAAGAACTTGCCGAAGGAGCGCAGCACCACCAGCCCCGGCAGCGGGCAATGGCCGGCCAGGCTGTGCTGCGGCGTGCAGTCCATGAAGGCTTCGTCCACCAGCAGCCAGCCGCCCCGCTTCACCAGGCGCGCGCGCCAGGCCAGCAGGCGTTCCGCTGCCAGCCGCTGGCCGGTGGGATTGTTGGGGTTGACCACCAGCAACAGGTCGAAGCGTTCCAGTTCGCGCTCGGCGGTATCGGCGTCCAGCTCTTCCAGCTCATGGCCTTCGCGGCGCCAGGCGTGGGCGTGCTCGGCGTAACAAGGCGAGATCACCCCGACCCGGCTGCGTCCACGCAGGCGCGGCAGCGCCTGGATCGCCGCCTGGGAGCCGGCCACCGGCAGCAGGGAGTCGCAGCCGTAGTACTGCCGCGCCGCCGCTTCCAGGCCGTCATCCAGTTCGGGCAGGCGCGCCCAGGCCGCGGCCGGAAGGGACGGCAGTTCCCAGCCATAGGGCGCGATGCCGGTGGAGAGGTCGAGCCAGTCGGCCTCGGCTATGCCGTAGCGCTGCGCCGCCGCGCGCAGCCGTCCGCCATGTTCAAGCAAGGAGCCAGCCTCCGCTGATCAGTAGCGCCAGCCAGAGCAGCACGCCCTGGCGTACCAGATCCATGGCGCGGCCGATGTCCTCGGCGCGCGCCGCCGGGCCTTCGCCCAGCACCGGGCGCTGGTGCAGTTCGCCGTGGTAGACCGCCGGCCCGCCCAGGGCCACGCCCAGGGCGCCGGCACCGGCGGCCATCACCGGACCGGCATTGGGGCTGTCCCACTGCGGGGCCTGCCGGCGCCAGCAGCGCAAGGCCAGGCCGGTCTTGCCGAGCAGCGCGTAGGTCAGGGCCACCAGGCGGGCCGGGATGTAGTTGAGCACGTCATCGATGCGCGCCGCCGCCCAGCCGAAGCGCTCGAAACGCTCGTTGCGATAGCCCCACATGGCGTCCAGGGTATTGGACAGGCGGTAGAGGACCACCCCCGGCGCACCGGCCACGGCGAACCAGAAGAGCGCGGCGAACACCGCGTCGCTGCCGTTCTCCAGCACCGATTCGGTGGCGGCGCGGGCCACGGCGGGCTCGTCCAGTTCACGGGTTTCGCGGCTGACCATATAGCCGACGCGCTTGCGCGCCTCGGCAAGGTCGCCCGCCTGCAAGGCGGCGGCCACCGGCTCGGCATGTTCGTTGAGGCTGCGCAGGCCGATGGCGGCATAAAGCGCGACCACCCCCACCAACCAGCCAATGTAGGGCAGCTCCGAAAGCAGCCAGGCGCCGAATGTGAGCGGCAGCACCGCCAGCGTCCAGGCGCTGACGCCATGGCTGCGCCAGCCACGGCCGCCGGGATTGAAGCGCTGCTCCAGGCGGCCGGCGAGCTTGCCGAAGGCCACCAGCGGGTGCCAGCCCCTGGGTTCGCCGAACAGGGCATCCAGCGCCACCGCGCCAAGGGTGAGGAATCCCAGGCTCATGGGCGGTTCCCCCAGCGGTTCTCGAATACCAGCTCGGCCAGCGGGCGCGGCTGCGCCCAACCCTCCAGGGCCAGCATGGGCGCCGGGTAGAACTCGGTGACCGGCCCCAGGCAGAGCACCGCCAGGGGCTTGCTGCCGGCCGGCATGCCCAGCAGGTCGGCCAGGGCGTCGGGATCGAACAGCGACACCCAGCCCATGCCCAGCCCCTCGGCGCGGGCCACAAGCCACATGTTCTGGATGGCGCAGGAGAGCGAGGCGAGGTCCATTTCCGGCAGGGTGCGGCGGCCGAACACATGGGCCTCGCGGCCGTCCATCAGGGCTGCCACCAGCAATTCGGCGCAGTCGCGGATGCCTTCCACCTTGAGCCGCATGAACTCGTCCGAGCGCTCGCCCAGGGCCTCGGCGGTGCGCACCCGCTCGGACTCCACCAGGGCATGGATACCTTCGCGCAGCGCCGTCGTGGTGACGCGTATGAAGCGCCAGGGCTGCATGAGGCCGACGCTGGGCGCCTGGTGGGCGGCCTCCAGCAGCCGCGCCAGCAGCTCGGGGGCCACCTCGCCGCCGCTGAAATGGCGCATGTCGCGGCGCTCGGCAATGACCCGGTAGACCGCCGCGCGCTCATCGGGGCTGAAGGCGTGTTCGCTCATGGTCGGAACAGCTCCGCGGCCGCCCGGGGATTGGACGGCAGGTAGAAGTGAATGTAGGAAGCCGTCAGCCGGCCGCGACGGAATACCGCTTCGGCCACCGGCTTGTCGTTCGGGCAGAGACCACGGACCAGGGGTTCCAGCGCAGACTCCAGCAGCGAGTGGTGGAAGGTATGCCCGCGCAGGCTGCCTTCCGGCAGCGGCGCTTCCTGCAGCGCCAGGGCCGCCAGGCGCTTCTGCATGGTGGCGCGGCCGGGCAGCAGACCGACCAGCTCGGCCGTCTCGCCGCCCGCGTCGGTAAGGGCATCCAGCAGGTAGAGCATGCCGCCGCACTCGGCGAGGATCGGCTTGCCGCCCTCGTGGTGGGCACGGATGGCCTCGGCCATGGCGCGGTTGCCGGCGAGTTTCCCGAGGTGCAGTTCCGGGTAGCCGCCCGGCAGGTAGAGGCTGTCCACTTCCGGCAGTTGTTCATCCTCCAGCGGCGAGAAGAACACCAGCTCGGCGCCCAGCCGCTGCAACAAGTCGAGATTGGCCTGGTAGAGGAAAGCGAAGGAGGTGTCCCGCGCCACGCCTATGCGCACGCCGGCCAGTTGGTCGCCCAGAGCTTGCGGCTCGGGGGCGGTGAACTCGACCGCCGGCGGCAAGGCGACTTCGGCGCTGGCGGCCAGGGCATCGGCGGCGGCGTCCAGGCGCGCATCCAGGTCCGCCAGTTCCTCGGCCTGCACCAGCCCCAGGTGACGGCTGGGCAGCTCGACCTCGGCGCTGCGCGGCAGGGAGCCGTACCAGCGGATCCACCCCGGCAGGCTGTCGCGAATCAGGTCGCTATGGCGCTGGCTGCCGACCCGGTTGCCGAGCACGCCGGCAAAGGGCAGGTCCGGCTGGTAGGTGGCCAGGCCCACGGCCAGGGCGCCGAAGGTCTGGGCCATCGCCGCGCCATTGATCACGCCGAGCACCGGTACGCCGAAGCGCCGCGCCAGGTCGGCGGCCGAGGGCGAGCCGTCGAACAGGCCCATGACGCCCTCGATCAGGATCAGGTCGGCCTCCCCCGCCGCTTCCCAGAGCAGGCGACGGCTTTGGGCCTCGCCCACCATCCACAGGTCCAGCTGGTAGACCGGCGCACCGGAGGCGCGGGCGAGGATCATCGGGTCGAGGAAGTCCGGCCCGCACTTGAATACCCGCACGCGCTTGCCCTCGCGAGCGTGCAGGCGAGCGAGCGCGGCGGTGACCGTGGTCTTGCCCTGGCCGGAGGCGGGGGCGGCGATCAGCAGCGCGGGACAGGATCTGGAGTGGTCAGTCATGGAGGGCCCTCTCCCCGGCCCTCTCCCTGAAGGGAGAGGGAGTTGGAAGCGCCATCTCCGTGACGGGAGAGGGGGAATGTGGGAAAGCCATCAGAATTCCACGCCCTTCTGGGCCTTCACGCCGGCCTTGAAGGCGTGCTTGACCACAGTCATCTCAGTGACGGTATCGGCAGCGTCGATCAGTCCCTGGGGCGCGCCGCGGCCGGTGGCCACCACATGCTGGTGCTCGGGGCGGGATTCGATATCCCGCAGCACCTCGTCCAGCTCCAGGTAGCCATGCTTGAGGGCGATGTTCAGCTCATCCAGCACCACCAGGCTTACCTGCGGGTCGTCCAGCAGGGTGCGGGCGACGGCCCAGGCGGCACGGGCCTTCTCGATATCGCGCTGGCGGTCCTGGGTATCCCAGGTGTAGCCCTCGCCCATCACGTGGTAACTGACCTCGTCGGGGAAGCGCCGGAAGAAGTTCTCCTCGCCGGTGGACATGCCGCCCTTGATGAACTGCACCACACCCACCTTGAGGCCGTGGCCGAGGGCGCGGGCGACCATGCCGAAGGCCGAGCTGCTCTTGCCCTTGCCGTTGCCGGTGTGCACCAGCAGCAAGCCGTATTCGTCCTGGGCCTGGGCGATCTTCTCGTCGATCACGGCTTTCTTGCGTTGCATGCGCGCCTTGTGGCGGGCGTCGCGGTCAGTGGATTCACTCATGGGGACATCCTCGTCACAGGGCCTGGTAGCGGACGGTGAAAAACACCGCCTGCCCCGGCTGGTTGAAGTCCAGTGCGGTTTCGTAGTCGGCATCCAACAGATTGGTCACCTTCGCCTGCAGGCGCCACTCCTCGGTCAGCCAGTACTCGCCACGCAGGTCGACAGTGGCGTAGCCGGCCAGACGCTGGTCATTTTCCACATCGTCGTAGCGCCGCCCTTCGGCATGCAGGGTCGCTCCCATGCCGAAGCGGCCGATGCGGCGATCCAGGTCGAGGTTGAACACCTGCCGGGCACGGCGCGGCAAGTCGTTCCCCTTGTTGGCGTCGTCTGCACGATTCTCGGCATCGAGCAGGGTGGCGTTGGCCTGCCAGTTCCAGCCCAGCCACTGGCTGCCCAGCACCAGTTCGACGCCATCCATGCGCGCCTCGCCGATATTGTTGGGGCTGCCGAAGGGCCCGAGCCCGGAGTTGGCGTCATGGACGATCAGGTCGTCCACGCGGGTGCGGAAGGCGTTGGCCGACCAGCGCCCCCAGGCGTGCTCGCCGGCCAGGCCGACCTCGAGGGTCTCGGAGGTTTCCGCGTCCAGATTCGGGTTGCCATAGTCGGGGAAGTACAGCTCGTTGAAGGTCGGCGCCTTGAAGGCGGTGCCATAGCTGAGGCTGAAGCGCACAGCGTCGGTAAGGGCGTAGCCCCAGGCAGCGCTGCCGGTGTCGTGGGTGCCGAACTGCTCGTTGTCATCGCGACGCAGGGACAGCTGCCAATCCTGGCGCCCGTGCTCCCCCAGGTACTGGGCGAACCAGCCCCTGTTCAGCCGTGAGTCCTTGTCGAAGGCCGTGGAACCGCTGACTTCGTCCTGCTGCCAGTCGTACCCCAGGGTCAGCACATGGCCTTCGGCCAGGGTCAGGTCGTTCAGCCAGGAAGCCGAATTGCGCTGGGAATCGAAGCGTGAGGAGAAAAGCCCTCCCGTTTCCTCACGGGAAAGGTCTTCACTGCGACCGGCCTGCAAGGTCACATCCCAGGGCTCCAGGGGGCTGAAACGGGCACGACCGCCGATGAGCCGTTGCTCGTTATCGGCGTTGGCGTTCAACCCGCCACCCGGATTGAACGAGCTGACCAGGTCATAGTCGTTGTGGCCACGAACGCGCAGCAGCGTGCCATCGAGTTCCAGGCCATTGTCGAAGCGATAACCGCCGCCGAGGCTGCCGGACAGGTTGCGATAACCGTCGGCATCAGGCTCGTGATAGCTGCTTCGCGCATCGAGTGCGTCGATGCCGTCGGTGTCCTGGCTGCTGACGCCAAGGTTGTACCAACCCTTGCCGTCTCCGCCGGAAACGCCGGCGCTGCCTTCATAGCGGTCGTGGGTGCCATAGCCGGCGGAGAACCAGGGCTTGGCACGCCCCTCGCCGCCCTTGCGGGTGAAGATCTGGATCACTCCGCCGATGGCCTCGGAGCCGTAGAGACTGGAGCGCGGGCCACGGACCACCTCGATGCGCTCGATCAGCTCGACGGGCAGGTCCTGGAAGGCGGTGAGCCCGTTACTGACCGATCCCACCTTGATGCCATCGATCAGCACCAGTACATGGTCGGACTCGCTGCCGCGCATGAACACCGTGGTGTTCTTGCCCGGGCCGCCGTTGTTGCTCAGGGTCACTCCCGGCACCTTGCGCAGCAGGTCGGGCACCGACTGGGCCTGGCTGCGCTCGATCTCTTCGCGATCGATCACGGTAGTGGCGGCCAGGCTGGCGCGCACCGGCCGTTCGCTGCGGGTGGCGGTGACCACCTGCTCGTCCAGGGTCAGGGGCGCCGCCGCCAGGAAGGGGGAAATGGATGTGCCGCCGAGCAGCGCGAACGCCGCCGGCCTGATGAAAGGCTTGCGAATCAAGGTCTGGATCTCCGTCGTGCCACCCGCGCGACATCTACAAGGGGTACTGCATGCGGAACAGCTCCGCGATGCCCTGCTTGCGCCAGGCCGGTCTCCGGGCTTGCGAGTGGAGCCAAGGCTCCCCTGCCGCGCCTTCCCATGCCTGAGCACAGTGGCCTGTTGCGGCGTTCTACTCGCCTACCGTTGCGGGGGCAGCGCCGGATTCTTCGTAGGAATGGACCGGCTTCCCTGTTTCACCCCTTGGGCAAGAGCCAAGGGGCACCTGAGGCAGCGGCGAAGGTTAGAGACTCATGGGGATAGCGTCAATTCGAGCCGTTCCGAAGTGCCGGATTGCACCCGGTCCTAATTCAGACTATAAACAGCCCACTGCTACAGCGCGCCCCTCCTGGGGGCGCCTTACCCCTACGGGGTAAAGCGCCCTCCTCCACCACGGAGCACACCATGAAAATTCAAACCATCAGCTACCTGAAGCAGCATGCTGCCTCGCTGGATCTCAGCGAACCCATGGTGATCACCCAGAATGGTGTGCCGGCCTATGTGGTCGAGTCCTATGCCGAACGCAAGCGCCGCGACGAAGCCCTTGCCTTGATCAAACTGCTGTCCTTCGCCGACCGCGATACGGCCGAGGGCCGGCTGATCTCTGGTGACACCTTGCTGGAGCGCCTCAAACAGCGCAGCCCTGCTGCACAAGGAACGGCAGGAGCCTCTCCGAATGAGCAAGACGACTGAAGTCGCCTACGCATCAACCGCTGAAGAAAGCCTGATTTCCCAGGTTCATCACCTGACGCCCCACGTCGGCCCCGACCAGGCGCAATCAACGCTGATCAAGCTGGTAAGAGATGTCGAAGGTCGCCTGAAAGCCCATCCACTGGCAGCCCCCATCTGCGAGGAAGCGGCCCTTCTCGGCGTCAGCCACTATCGGGAATTGCATATCCGGGAGTACCGCATCCTCTACCGCTTTCACGAGCCGGAAGCCTTGGTGGTGATTGCGCTCTTCCTGCGCCAGAGGCAAAGCATCGAGGAGCAGCTCATCAATTACTGCCTGATGCGCTAGACGCAGGTTGGCGCCCCGCTGGAGCGGAGCAAAAGCCAAGGCTATGCCTGCGTAGGAGCTGGCTTGCCAGCGAATGGCCCCTGTTCGCCAGCAAGCTGGCTCCTACAAGACTCTTGACCCTTCGCAACAGCTAACGCGGACACTAATGGTCGGCTGATAGGTTGCGCTTCGCCCCAGCGAAACGCCGTCCGCCCCATCCTATGTATGAAGGGTGAGGGCGGCAGGCGGATCGATTCGGGCATGCCCGTCAACGCTTGCGACAGAGGGTCAGGCCATCGCCTACCGGCAGCAGCGACAGGTCGACGCGCATGTCGGCCTTCAGGGCGCGGTTCAGGGCCTGGATGGCGCGGGTATCGGGATCTGCCGGTTCGGCCTCCAGCACACGGCCGCTCCAGAGCACATTGTCGAAGAGGATCAGCCCGCCCTGGCGCGCCAGGCGCAGGGCCTCTTCCAGGTAGGCCGGGTAGTTGGCCTTGTCGGCGTCGATGAAGATCAGATCGAAGCTGCCGGCTTCCAGGCCGGCCAGGGTGTCCAGTGCCGGCGCCAGGCGCAGCTCGATGCGCTCGGCAAGGCCGGCCTCTTGCCAATAGCGACGGGCGACGGCGTTGTAGTCGCCGGGCAGGTCGCAGCAGATCATGCGGCCGGCGGCCGGCAATTCGGCGGCCATGCACAGGGCGCTGTAGCCGGTGAAGGTACCCACCTCGAGGATTCGCCGAGCACCGGTCAGCTTCACCAGCAGCGCCATGAACTGCCCCTGCTCCGGGGCGATCTGCCAGCGGGCCATGGGCATGGCGGCGGTTTCCGCACGCAGGCGTTCGAGCAGCGGAGTCTCCCGCAGCGAGACATCGAGCAGGTAACCGTAGAGGGCATCGTCGAGGTTCAGCGTGCGGTTGGTCATGGAGACCTCAGGGGGTGCGAGCCAGGCGTGGATCGAATAGTACGCGCTTGGCGCTCAGGTAGCTTCTCTGCCAGTAGCTGTTGGACAGGCTGTCCAGGCGCACCGTTCCGCCGGTACGCGGCGCGTGGACGAAGCGCCCTTCACCCACATAGATGCCGGCGTGGCTGACCTGCCCGCCGCCGTTGGTGGCGAAGAACACCAGGTCGCCGCTTTGCAGGGCATCGATGCCGATACTGGGCGCTCCCATGGCGATCAGCTCGCGGGTGGAGCGCGGCAGGCTGATACCGGCGGCGTCGCGGTAGACGTAGCCGATCAGGCCGCTGCAATCGAAACCGCTGTCCGGAGTATTGCCGCCCCAGCGGTAGGGCGTGCCCACCAGGCCCAGGGCGCGGAACAGCACATCGTCGGCAACGGGCGAGAATTGCGGGACGGGAGCGGTGACGACGGGAGGGGGCGGCGTCTTGCTCGCGCAGGCGGTGAGCAGCGCAGCCAGGGCAAGGATGGCGAGGCGTTCCGGTGCGAGCATGGCAAGTCAGTCCTGACTTGAGGAATGCACGCTAATTTGCTGATCTCACGGTGATATTGCAAGCGGAAGCTGCGCGGCGGGGCAGAAAAAAACCGAGGCGGTCATTGAGACGGTCTCGGCTTTTCGTTTCAACCCGCCTGATCAGCGATGCAGCGGATGGCGACTCGAAGAAGCGGTGTTCATCGCCAGGACGCGCTTGGCCTCCATATAGCTGGCCTTCCAGTAGCGATCGTCGAGGCTGTCGACGCGCACGCCGCCGCTGCGGCTGCTGCTGGAGTGGATGAACTGGTCGTCGCCTATATAGATGCCGGCGTGACTGACGCGGCCGCGGCCACGGTTATTGAAGAAGACGATATCGCCGGGCTTCAGCTCGCTGCGCGCGATCACCGGAGCATCCAGGTTGATCATCTCGCGGGTGGAGCGCGGCAACTGGATGCCCGCCTCTTCCTTGAACAGGTAGCCGACGAAGCCGCTGCAATCGAAGCCGGTCTTCAGCGAACGGCCGCCGAAGCGGTAAGGCGTGCCCACCAGTTCGAAACCGCGCTCCAGCAGGCCGTCGGCCAGGGAGGGCATCTGGTAGGGCTCGTCGTCGGTGAGGTTGGCCAGGTCCAGGGCGGTGGGTTCGCGCTCACTCAGCAGCGAATCGGGGGCGCCATCGGCAACCGGCGCCTGGGACTGGGGTTGCTGCTGCACATTGCCTGCGCAAGCGGCGAGAAACAGGGCGAAGGTGACAGGCACGAGGGGTGCGAAGCGCTTCAGCATGGGCACGACCGTGTCGAATGAAATGGAATGAAAAATGATGAAGGCGCGACTATGCCTTCTATCACCCTCATTTGCAAATTTAATCGCCCGAAATGTGACTTAGCAGTCCTTGCAGAACATCTAAGGCCTTTCCTTGCAGATGGACGTCGACCACTGGGCTGAGGTCGGTGCGGGCCGGATTGATTTCCACGGTGAAACCGCCGGCTGCGCGGGTGCGGATGACAGGCTCGATGATGTAGGGAAAGCTCGCCGTGGTTCCCACCGAGATCACCGCATCGAATCCCTTGCGTAGCTCGGCGTAGAGGTTGTCGATGGCCTGCTCAGGGAGCATTTCCTCGAACAACACCACGGGCGGACGGAGAATACCACCACACTCATGACATTTGGGAGGCATTTCCCCTGCCAGATGTCGGGCTAGGTCGGGGCTTTCCGCCCCGCAGGACTGGCAAAAGAGCGGCGAAAGCTCGCCATGGATCTCGATCAGCCGCTCAGGCGGCGAGCCCGCCTGCCGGTGGTAGCCGTCGATGTTCTGGGTCAACACCCAGCATTCGGGCTTGAGCCGCTGCAGCTCGGCGATGGCTTCATGGCCGGCGTTCGGCCGCGCGCCCAGGCAAGCACGCCCCAGCTGGGCCAGGTACTTCCAGCAAAGCGCCGGATTGCGCCGCAGCATGGGCCCGGAGAGCGCCTCTTCAATGGGCAGCCCCTCCTCCGTCACGCCGTTGTAGAGCCCGCCAAGCCCGCGGTAGGTGGGCAGGCCGGAGTCGGCCGACAACCCCGCCCCGGTAATGACCAGGATTCTCTCGGCGGCCTTCAGAGCCGCCGCCACACGCTGGATATCCGACATTTCCCGCCCCCTGTTCCTGACCGCGCCCAGTGTCCGCCCGTAGCGAAGGCCAGCGCAACCGCGTGATCAGTGGTTGACGGTGTGGGCCAGCATCACCGACAGCTGGCAGAGGGGCCTGCCGCTCTCGGCGTGCCACTGATTGAAGGCGGCCTGGACCTGGGCCAGGTCCTTCTGGCTGGTGGGCGCCTTGTCGATGACGTCCTGGGCCTTGAGGGCGGCGACCATGTCATCGGTGGGGATGAAAGTATCCTTGCCGACCATGCGCAGGAAACGCGGCGCCGACAGCCCACCCAGCTGGTTGCCGCGTTTGGCGAGGAATTTCCACAACCCGACTATATCGGTCACCGGCCAATCGGCGATCAGCGCGCCGAAGCTGCCTTTCTCCCGTGCCACGTCCAGCACGAACTGGGCATTGCGCGGCACGCTCTTGAGCTTGCCCAGGTGACGGATCAGCCGGGTGTCCTGCATCAGCCGCTCCAGATGCTCGGCGCTCATCAGCACCACCTTCTGCGGGTCGAAGCCGAAGAACACCTCTTCGAAGGCGGGCCACTTGGCATCCACCAGGCTGTGCTTGAGGCCGGCACGGAACACCCGCAGGGCCATCAGCGACAGGTAGCGGTCATCGCCGAGCGAGCGCAGCTCAGCGTCGCTGCGCGGCTGCGGCAGGCGCGCCTCCAGGGCTTCGGCCGAGCCGAAGCGGTTCAGGCAGTATTTGTGGAGCCAGCGGTAATCGCGCATAGGGAGTCCTTTCGAGCCAGAGCGTGCGGTTTCCGGCAGGAGCCAGCTTGCTGGCGAACATTCGCGAGCAAGCTCGCTCCTACAAGAAGCAGGATCAGATATTGACCACGTCCAGGGTGCGCGGCGCGGCGGTTTCGTCGATGCGCAGGTTGACGAAGTCGAACAGGTTGCGGTCGGCCAATTGCGAGGGCACCACGTTCTGCAGGGCGCGGAACATGATCTCGGTACGGCCCGGGGACTTGCGCTCCCACTCGTTGAGCATTTCCTTGACCACCTGGCGCTGCAGGTTCTCCTGGGAACCGCAGAGGTTGCACGGGATGATCGGGAACTCCTTGAGCCTGGAGTAGGCCTCGATATCAGCCTCGTTGCAGTAGGCCAGCGGGCGGATCACCACGTTGCGGCCGTCGTCAGCACGCAGCTTCGGCGGCATGGCCTTGAGGGTGCCGCCGTAGAACATATTGAGGAAGAAGGTTTCCAGGATGTCGTCGCGGTGGTGCCCCAGGGCCATCTTGGTGGCGCCGATCTCGTCGGCGAAGGTATAGAGGGTGCCACGGCGCAGTCGCGAGCAGAGCGAGCAGGTGGTCTTGCCCTCCGGGATCTTCTCCTTCACCACCGAGTAGGTGTCCTTCTCGATGATGTGGTACGCCACGCCGATGGACTCCAGGTAGGCCGGCAGCACGTGCTCGGGGAAGCCGGGCTGCTTCTGGTCCATGTTCACCGCCACTATCTCGAACTTGATCGGCGCCACCTTCTGCAGGTAGAGCAGCACGTCCAGCATGGTGTAGCTGTCCTTACCGCCGGACAGGCAGACCATGACCTTGTCGCCATCCTCGATCATGTTGAAGTCGGCGATGGCCTCGCCGGCCAGGCGGCGGATGCGTTTCTGCAGTTTGTTCTGGTTGACCGAAAGGGTGCCCATGGTGCTCTGAAGTCCGGGGGGAGATGCGAAAAGCTGGCTATTTTACGCACAAAGCGCGTGCGGCCCCAGCCCCATCGTCAGCCTGTGCTAGGCTCCGCCGGATGAACAGCGACCTCGACCCCGCCCTGGACCTCAGCGAACAACTCCATGAACTCTTGCGTGGAGCGCCCCAGGGGCTGAGCGAGCATCAGCTGATCCAGGCCCTCAAGAGCCGTCACTCCACCCATATCCCCCACCTGGAACTCACCGACAAGCTGGTGCTGTTCCGCACCCATTTCCTGGTGTTCAACGCCCTCTACCTCCTGCGCGACCGGCTGAACGGCGAGGGGCTCGCCCGGCTTGCCATCAGCCCCCTGTGCGTCCAGTTGCTGCCTTGCGTACCGGGCACGACAGCGGCCCTCAGCGAACTGGACCCGCTACGGGACTACTATCTGGATCTGAAGAACCTGCGGGAAACCACCGAAGAGGATGTGGAACGGCTCCTGGCCAGCTTCTGGACGCGGATGCAGGGCAGCGAGGAAAAGCTCGCGGCCCTGGAGCTCTTCGGCCTGCATGACGGCAGCCAGCCACTCAGCCTGACCCTGATCAAGCAGCGCTACCGCCAGCTGGTGAGCCTGCACCACCCCGATCGCGGCGGCAGTACCTCGCGCCTGCAATCGATCAACAAGGCCATGGAAATACTTCAACGCTATTACAGCTGAGTCTGATTCTTCGATTCGCTCTAAGGCGCCTTCAGCTTGCCTGCCTATACTGCGACATAAGGTCGCATAGGTCGGCCGGGCACCGGGTGGCGCTGGCTACGCGCCCCCGGCGCTTCGCTGGGGGGCGACCTCATAATAATGAGGAGGTGTTCAGCATGATCCACCACGTTTGGGGGCTCTTCACCCATCCCGATCAAGAGTGGCAGGAGATTCGTGGCGAAGAGGAAAGCGTCAGCCACATGTACCTCACCCACGTCCTGATCCTTGCTGCAATTCCCGTGATTTCCGCCTATATCGGCACCACCCAGGTCGGCTGGGTACTGGGCAAGGGCGATCCCGTGATGCTCACCCAGGCCAGCGCCCTGCAGATGTCCATCATGTCCTACGTGGCGATGCTGGCCGGTGTGGCGGTGATGGGCGGTTTCATCCACTGGATGGCGCGCACCTACGACGCCAACCCGAGCATCACCGAGTGCATCGTCTTCGCCGCCTACTGTGCGACCCCGCTGTTCATCGGCGGCCTGGCCGCGCTCTACCCGCACCTCTGGTTCGGCGCGACGGTGGGCACCCTGGCCATCTGCTACACGGTCTACCTGCTCTACGTGGGCATACCGGCCTTCATGAACATTCCCAAGGACGAAGGCTTCCTGTTCTCCAGCTCGGTGCTGGCGGTGGGCCTGGTGGTACTGGTGGCGATGATCGCCTCGGCGGTCATTCTCTGGGGCTTCGGCCTGGGGCCGGTGTACACCAGCTGATCAACCCTGCTGACGATGAGGCCGCCTGCGGGCGGCCTTTTCCATTCCGGCGGAACGACCGCTCGGCGTCAGCAATCTCGGAAAGTCCCGGCTTTGCGGCATAATCGCACGCCAACGGAGTGCCTTATGCCCGAGCAGCTACTTGCCCGCGTCGAATCCTGCTACCAGCAGGCCGAAGACTTTTTCAAATGCCGGTTCCCCCGCCCCGACGTGAGTTTCAAGCTGCGCGGGCAGAAGGCCGGCGTCGCCCATCTCGACGAGAACAAACTGCGCTTCAACCCGCAGCTCTACCGCGAAAACCGGGAAGACTTCCTGCGCCAGACGGTGGCCCACGAAGTGGCGCACCTGGTGGCCCATCAGTTGTTCGGCCCGTGCATCCAGCCCCATGGCGAGGAATGGCAGCTGATCATGCGCGGGGTCTACGAGCTGCCGCCCAACCGCTGCCACAACTATGAAGTGAAGCGGCGCAAGGTCACCCGCTACCTCTATCGCTGCGCCTGCCCCGAAGGCCACCCCTTCTCGGCCCAGCGCCACGCCCTGGTGGCCCGCGGCCGCCGCTACTACTGCCGGCGCTGCCGGGTGACCCTGGTGTTCAGTGGGGAAGAGCGCCGCGAGTAAGGCGAAGCCTTACCTGTAGGGGCGAATTCATTCGCCAAGCAGACCGAAGGTCTGCCCTGCCGGCCGGAAGGGGGTCGCTACGCAACCCTTGGCGAATGAATTCGCCCCTACAGATTGCATCGCCCCCGGTTCTACCCCACCACCTTCGCCGCCATCAGCGCCTCTATCCGTTCGGTGCTCAGTCCCAGCTCGGCCAGCACATCAGCCGTATGCGAGCCCACCGCCCCGCCGGTATGGCGCGGCTCCGGCAGGCCAGCGGAAAACCTGATCGGGCAGGCGATCTGCTTCTGCGGCGGCAGCCCTTCCCGCGGCACTTCCACCACCAGCCCGCGGGCCTTGATCTGCGGATGCTCCACCGCCTCGGAAAGCGGCAGCATGGGCTCCACGCAGGCATCCAGCGCGGCGAAGACCTCCAGCCACTCGGCGAAATCGCGCTTCTCGAACTCGATCTCGATGGCGCGCTTCAGCTCGCGCTGGTCCTCGGCCTTGGGCGACAACCCCTTGGCCGCAAGCTCCGGCCGGCCGATCGCCGCGCATAACTGCTGCATGAACTGCGGCTCCAGGCTGCCCACCGAGAACCAGCGGCCATCGCGGGTGCGGTAGTAGTCGTAGAAGCTGCCGCCATTGAGTACCTGGTTCTCCATGTCCGGCTCCGCACCGGCGCCCAGGTACGCCGCGCCGGCCATGCCATGCAGGGCGAAGGCGCAGTCGGTCATGCTCACATCCACCTGCTGCCCCTCCCCCGTGGCCTGGCGATGGATCACCGCCGCCAGCAGGCCCATCACCCCGTGCAACGAACCACCGCCGATATCCGCCAGTTGCACGCCCAGCGGCAGTGGCCCGCTGTCGCGGCGCCCGGTGTAACTGGCGATGCCGGCCAGCGCCAGGTAGTTGATGTCATGCCCGGCACGGTCACGATAAGGGCCGGTCTGGCCGTAGCCGGTGATGGAGACGTAGATCAGCTTCGGATTGACCGCCTTCAGCGCCTCATAGCCCAGGCCCAGCCTGTCCATCACGCCGGGACGGAACTGTTCCAGGACGATGTCGTACTCGCCCACCAGTTGCTTGACCAGCTCCACCGCTTCTGGCTGTTTCAGGTCCAGGGCGATACTGCGCTTGTTGCGATTGAGGTAGGCGTGGCTGGTGGAGACGCCACCGTCGTGGGGCGGCAGCACGCGCACCAGGTCCATGCGCGAGGGGGATTCCACCCGCAGCACATCGGCGCCCATGTCGGCCAGCAGCAACGAGGCGAAAGGCCCTGGCAGCAGGGTGGAGAAATCGAGGATTTTCAGCGAAGACAGCGGGCCTTTCATGGTTTCTCCTTGAATCATGCCCCTACAGTTTGAACACTCTGCGCGCGTTGGCGTGCAGGAACTTCTCGCGCACCTCATCCGACAGGCCCAGCTCGGCTACCTGCTCCATGCAGCGGGAAAGCGACAGCTGCGGGAAGTTGCTGCCGAACAGCACCTTGTCCTGGCCGTAGCTCCTCATGTACTGCAGCAGGGCCTGGGGGTAGTAGCGCGGCAGGTAGGCAGAAGTATCGATGTAGATGTTGTCGTGCTTCCAGGCGACACCGATCATTTCCTCGGTCCAGGGATGGCCGATATGCCCGGCGACGATGCGCAGCTCGGGGAAGTCCAGCGCCACCTCGTCCAGATAGGGCACGGGCCGGCCGGTTTCCGAGGGCATCAGCGGGCCGGTGTGGCCGACCTGGGTGCAGAACGGGATGTCCAGTTCGATGCACTTCACATAGAGCGGGTAGTAAAGCCGGTGGTTGGGCGGCAGCTTCCATAGCCAGGGCACCACCCGCAGCGCCTTGAACCCCAGCTCGTTCACCGCCCGCTCCAGTTCGCGCAGGGCGGCCATGGGCTTGCTCATGTCCACCGCGGCGACGCCGACGAAACGGTCAGGGTAGGCGCGGGTGTATTCGGCCACTTCGTCGTTGGTGCTGACCCAGCGCTCGGGCCGGCACCAGGCGCTGACCATCAGCTTGTCGATGCCGGCCTTGTCCATCTCGGCCACGGTTTCCTCGGGGCTCAGGCCCCTGTCGAGCAGGGCCGTGGTCCCGGACTTCTCGAACAGGCGCACCGCTTCGGGAATCAGCTCGCGGGTGCGGCCGGTGGCCAGTTGGGCCCAGGCGTCGATGGTGCCGGTTCTGGACATGGTCAACTCCTCCGTTGGTTCATCTGCGCTGTGGTTGCGGTGGAAATCCGCCACGCGGATTTCCACCCTACGGAAAGCGGCCCTGCGTAGGGTGGATCACGCTTCATCGATCCACCATCAGGGGCCGGCCATGGCGTCAGAGCTTCATGCCGCGGCTGATGATCTCTTTCATGATTTCCGAGGTGCCGGCGAAGATGCGCTGGATGCGCGCGTTCGCGTACATCCTGCAGATCGGGTACTCCCACATGTAGCCCCAGCCGCCGTGCAGCTGCACGCCTTCATCGACCACCTTGCCCAGCAGTTCGGTGGTGAACAGCTTGGCCTCGGCGGCCACCTCCGGGGTGAGCTTGTTCTGGTTGTGGTCCATCACGCAGCGGTCGGTGAACACCTGGGCCACGTCGATCTGGGTACGCATCTCGGCCAGCTTGAAGCGGGTGTTCTGGAACTGCGCCACGGGTCGGTCGAAGGCCTTGCGCTCCTTCACGTAGTCGATGGTGGTCCGCAGCGCCGCCTCGGCCCCGGCGACCGCGCCACAGGCATTGGTCAGGCGCTCCTGGGCCAGCATGTTCATCAGGTAGAAGAAACCGCCCTTGGCATCGCCCAGCAGGTTCTCCTTCGGCACCTTGAGGTTGTTGAAGAACAGCTCGGCGGTGTCCTGGCTCTTCATGCCCAGCTTCTTCAGGGTGCGCCCGCGCTCGAAGCCCTCCATGCCCCGCTCCACCAGGAACAGGCCCATGGCGTGCTTGTTCGACGGGTCGGTCTTGGCGGCGACTATCACCACGTCCGCCAGCAGGCCGTTGGAGATGAACACCTTGGAACCGTTGAGCAGCCAGTGGTCGCCCTTGTCCACCGCCGTGGTGCGCATGCCGGCCAGGTCGGAGCCGGCCGAAGGCTCGGTCATGGCCACGGCGAGGATGGTCTCGCCACGGATGATCCCCGGCAGCAGGCGCGCCTTCTGCTCGGCGTTGCCGTACTCGGCGATATAGGGGCCGCAGAGGGCGGAATGCAGCGGGATCATGAAGCCCGGTTCGTTGATGTAGGCCAATTCCTCGGCCATGATCTGCTCGTAGCGGAAGTCCTTGAGCCCGGCGCCGCCGTACTCCTCGTCCGCCCAGGGCAGCAGGAAGCCCATCTCCCCCGCCTTCTTCCAGACGCCACGGTCGACCACCCCGGCGTCCTCCCACTCATCCTGGTGCGGCACTACCTCTTTCTGCAGGAAGGCGCGGAAGGCGTCGCGGAACAGGTTGTGCTCAGTCTCGAAATGAATGCGCTGCATGGTGTTGCCTCCCAGGGCCGAAGTCGTGCCGCAGGTTAGGCGCCAGCGCCGGACGCCCTCAATGACGCAAGCGCTCAGGGGAATTGACCCGATCGGTCACGGCATTCGCGATTGAAATCGCTCCCACAGGGGAAAAATCGCGGACAAAAAAAGCCCGGCTACGGGGGCCGGGCCTGAGAAATCCTCCTCGGCTGGAGGAGAACGCTTTAGCCGATCAGGCAGCAGTTTGCGGAGCAGCAGGCTGCTCGGCGGACTTGCCACCGGAAGCCAGTTCGCTCTGCAGGGTGTTCTCGTCCAGCTGCTTGCACCACTTGGCGACGACGATGGTGGCGACGCCGTTGCCGATCAGGTTGGTCAGGGCGCGGGCTTCGGACATGAAGCGGTCGATGCCGAGGATCAGCGCCAGGCCGGCAACCGGCAGGGTGCCGACGGCGGACAGGGTGGCAGCCAGCACGATGAAACCGGAGCCGGTGACGCCGGCGGCGCCCTTGGAGGCGACCAGCAGCACGGCCAGCAGGGTCAGCTGGTGGGTGAGGTCCATCGGCGTGTCAGTGGCCTGGGCGATGAACACCGCGGCCATGGTCAGGTAGATGGAGGTGCCGTCCAGGTTGAACGAGTAGCCGGTGGGGATGACCAGGCCGACCACGGACTTGTTCGCGCCCAGCTTTTCCATCTTGTTCAGCATGCGCGGCAGGGCCGACTCGGAAGAGGAAGTGCCGAGCACGATCAGCAGCTCTTCGCGGATGTAGCGGATGAAGCGCAGGATGCTGAAGCCGTGGGCACGGGCGATACCGCCCAGGACCACCAGGATGAAGAACACGCAGGTGATGTAGAAGCACAGCATCAGCTGGCCGAGCTGCACCAGCGAGCCCACGCCGTACTGGCCGATGGTGAAGGCCATGGCGCCGAAGGCACCGATGGGGGCGACCTTCATGATCATGTTGATGATGCCGAACATCACGTGGGCGATGCGGTCGATGAACTCCAGCACCGGACGGCCATAGTCACCCATGCGCTGCAGGGCGAAGGCGAAGATCACCGAGAAGAACAGCACCTGCAGGATGTCGCCCGAGGCGAAGGCGCCGACTATGGTGCCGGGGATGACATTGAGCAGGAAGGCGATGGTGCTCTGTTGCTCGCCGGCGGCGGCAAAGGCGGCGATGCCCTTGGTGTCCAGGGTGGACGGGTCGACATGCATGCCGACGCCAGGCTGCACGATGTTGACCACCACCAGGCCGATGATCAGGGCCACGGTGGAGACGATTTCGAAGTAAGCCAGCGCGTAGCCGCCGGTCTTGCCCACTGCCTTCATGTCCTGCATGCCAGCGATGCCGCTGACCACGGTGCAGAAGATGATGGGCGCGATGGCCATCTTGATCAGCTTGACGAAGCCGTCACCCAGGGGTTTGAGCGCGACGCCGGTTTCCGGATAGAAGTGGCCCAGGAGGATGCCGATGGTGATGGCGACAATGACCTGGACGTACAAGCTCTTGTAGAACGGTTGGCGGGACATGGCAGTGTTCCTTTCTAGTGATCCCGACCTGTTCCGTAAGGTCCGGCGTCACCGTGATCGACATATCTCCCTTTCCGGGAGACTTTTGTTGTTGTGCGGTCCAGTCGAATGGACGGCACTGTTCCTATAGCAGCCGCTGTGCCAAGTCCCCAAAATAGAATAAATCCTTATTTTTCAATAACTTAAATAAATAGCAGGCTTGCTGTTCAGCCCTGCTCGGGCGGATTTCCGCCACGCCCCCAGGGGGATTTCCGCCACTTCCGCCCTTGTGGCCACCACAATCGCCGCCCTACCATCGGCCTCCCCGACCACGGATCAGACCCCATGCGCGAACGCACCATTGCCAGTCATTTCGTCCGGGCCGCCCTGCGTGGCGCCGAACGCAATGGCGTGGATTGCGCAGCCCTGTTGCGCGGCGCCGGGATCCAGCCGGCGCTGCTGGACGAGCCCCGCGCCCGGGTCGCCCCGGAGCAGTTCGCGCGGCTGATGCGGCTGCTCTGGGAAACCCTGGACGACGAATTCATGGGGCTGGCCCGGCAACGCAGCAAGCGCGGCACCTTCGCCATGATGTGCCACGCCATCATCCACTGCCGCACCCTGGAAAAGGCCCTGACGCGGGGCGCCCTCTTCTATGGGCTGTTCCCCGATCCGCCGGACATCCGACTGGAACGGGACGGCGACTTCGTCATGCTGACGCTGAACGACTCGGCACTCCTGGACCCCGACCACTTCCTGGTGGAAAGCCTGCTGCTGATCTGGCACCGCCTGGGCAGCTGGCTGATCGGCCAGCGCATCCGCCTGGAAGAAGCCACCTTCGACTATGCGGAACCGGCCCACGCCAGCGAGTACGAACTGCTCTTCCCCACCGCCCGCCGTTTCAACGCGCCCCGTACCGGCCTGCGCTTCCACACCCGCTACCTGGCCATGCCGCTGCTGCAGGACGAGCGCACCCTCAAGCACTTCCTCGAAGATTCTCCGGCCGACCTGCTGGCCCGCCCCGATGGCGGCGACAGCCTGACCAGCCAGATCCGCCGCCTGCTGGGTCGCGACTGCCGCACCTGGCCCGACCTGGAAGCCGTGGCCCAGCAGCTGCACATCAGCCCGCAGACCCTGCGCCGGCACCTGCGGGAAGAAGGTTCGAGCTTCCAGGAGTTGAAAGACCACTTGCGCCGCGACCTGGCCATCTACCACCTTGGCCGCGACGAGCTGTCGATCCAGGACATCGCCGAGCAGCTCGGCTTTTCCGAGCCCTCGGCTTTCCATCGGGCGTTCAAGAAGTGGACGGGGCTGACCCCGGGGGCGTATCGGGCGCAGGAAGTGTGAACACCTAGCTCGGAGATCCTGTAGGGGCGAATTCATTCGCCAAGGGCAGCACCGCTGCCCCCGATCAGTCTCAAAGGCGCAGACCTTCGGCCTGCCTGGCGAATGAATTCGCCCCTACAAGGAAAGCGACCGCTTCACCTGAAGGCGAATCTGATTACAACACCGGAAACCTGATCCGAAACTCCGCCCCGCCCAGCGCCGACTCCTCGAGAAACAGCTCGCCGCCATAGCTCTCGACTATGTCCTTGACTACCGCGGTACCGATACCCTGCCCCGGATGCTGGGAGTCCAGCCGCTCGCCGCGCTTGAGGATGCGTTCGCGCTGGTCCATCGGCACGCCGGGACCGTCGTCCGCCACCCGCAGCTCGCACTGGCCGCCCTGTACCAGGGCGCTGACGCGGACTTGTCCGAGACAAAGGCGGAAGGCGTTTTCCAGCAGGTTGCCGAGCATCTCCAGCAAGGCCCCCTGTTCCATCGGGATCATCAGGCTCCGGTCGAAATCCCGCGTCACCCGCACACGTTTCTCGCGATAGACCTTGTCCAGGGCTTCGCAGAGGGTGTCCAGCAAGGGCGCCAGCTGCACGCGGTGGCGCACCAGGCCGCTCTTGCGCAGGGAGGCGCGCTGCAGCTGGTAGCCGATCTGCTGGCTCATGCGCTCGATCTGGCCCTGCAGCACCCGCGCCTGTTCGCGGTCGGCGGGCCTGGCGGCGATGGTCTCGCTGACCCCCTGCAGCACCGACAAGGGCGTCTTCAGGCTGTGGGCCAGGTCGTCCAGGGAGTTGCGATAACGCTCGCGCTGGAGGCGCTCACTGTCCAGCAGGCGGTTGAGGGACTTGGTCAGGCGCAGCAGCTCGCGGGGGTGCTCGTCGCTCAGGCTGTCGCGGCTGCCGGACTCCACCTCGTCCAGCTCGGCGCTGAGCCCGCGCAGGCTGCGGAATCCCCAGGTGAGCCCGAACCAGAGCAGGCCCAGCAGTACCAGCAGCGCCGCTCCCAGCCAGAAGTAGAGCTGCCGCACGAAGCCGTCATACATACCCTGGTAGTCGTTGAACGATTGCATGGTGACCACGCTGTAGGCGGCCTTCTGGCCCCGCAGCAGGTCCACCTCCACATCGTAGACGAAGAACTCGTGCCCCTCGCCATCGGCGACCCGGAGGAACTCATGGGTCTGGCCGTCGTAGCGCGGCTGGTAGTCCATGCGCTCGTCCCGCGACGAACGCGACTGCCAGACCAACCGCCCCTCGCTGTCATAGATGTAGCCCAGCTGGCGGGCGTCGAGGTTGTCGAACTCCTCATTGGGCAGCTTTTCGGGCATCCGCAGCTCGCCGTTCTCCACCCGCGCCGCGGCGATCAGCGCACTGGCGTCGGCCGCCAGGCGCTGCTGGATGGACTGCTCCAGGGCGATGACGAAAGCCCCGTGCAACGCCGGCAGCAGCGCCAGCATGAACAGCACCGCCATCACCGCTGCGCCCAGCATCAAGCGCACACGCAGGGAGGATCCCAGGCGCCGGTAGACGTATCGCCAACGACGGGTCATCGGCAGCGCTCGGTGAACAGGTAGCCCTGGCCTCGCACCGTGTCGATGGGTTTGAAGCCGCTGCCACCCTCCAGCTTGCGGCGCAGGCGCCCGACCAGCACCTCGATCACGTTGGGATCGCGCTCCTCGTCATCGGGGTAGAGCTGTTCCATCAGGCGCTCCTTGGCGACCACCTGCTGGTGATGACGCATGAGGTACTCGAGGATGCGGTATTCGTAGGCGGTGAGCGGCACCGTCTCGCCATCCAGCTGTGCCTGCTTGCGATTGAGGTCGAGCAGCAACGGCCCCGCCTCGATGGTCGACTGGACGAAGCCCGAGGAACGGCGCAGCAAGGCATTGAGCCGCGCCTCCAGCTCTTCGAACTGGAACGGCTTGACCACATAGTCGTCGGCGCCGGCGGCCAGGCCCTCCACCTTGTCCTGCCAGTTGCCGCGGGCGGTGAGAATCAGGATGGGGAAGTTCCTGCCCTGGCTGCGCAGCTGGCGAATCAGGTCAAGTCCGCTGATGCCGGGCAGGCCGAGGTCGATCACGGCCAGATCATGGTTGTATTCCGCGGCGCGGTAGAGCGCTTCCTCGGCGTTCGGCACGGCATCCACCACATGCCCCTGCTCGCCCAGGCGGGTGTAGAGGTGATGGCGCAGCAGCGCCTCGTCTTCCACGACCAGCAGTTTCATGAGCAGTTCCTCCTATGAATGAGGCAGCCGGGCAGGTGCCCGGCCGCTTGCTCGGAACGACTCAGAACTTGTAGTTGGCTCCCAGGTAGGCTTGGCCGCTGCTGTGCAGGCCCACGGAGCCCAGCTTGGGGCCACCCTGCTCGGCCAGGTCGACGCTGACATTGGTGCGCAAGTAGCGGTAGCCGGCCTCGATGGACGCACTCTTGTTCAGCTCCTGCAGGAGCCCCGCCTGCAGGCCGGCTGCATAGTTGATGTTGCTGTCGCGGCTGAACCCGCGGCTGTCCTGCTCCAGCTTCACCAGGCCAAGGGTGGCGCCGCCGAACAGCTTGGTGTTGTTGTCACCGAGCGGCAGGAACAGATCGTAGCTGCCCAGGAGGTTTTGCTGGCGCAGCTTGTTGCCGCTGTCGCTGTCGGAAATATTCTCGTAGGTCGCGTAGTAGCGGCCGACATCATCCTGTTGGCCGACACGCAGGCCCCAGGTCCCGGTCTTGTGGATGACCTTGTCCAGCGCGGGGCTGGGAACCAGGTTCGCATTCAGCGAATCGGATTTCTGGATGTTGTTGTTGGTCTGGCCCCAGGTCAGGCCGACGAAGGTGTCCGCGGCCTGGGCGCCGGCAGCAGCCAGGGCCAGGGCGGTAGCGAGGGCTATACGGTTCAGTGCGAGTTTCATGAGGTGTTCCTCTTCGAGTGGGGTATGGCTGAACACGGGATGCAGGTTGCCCGCTTGCCCCTGAACTCCAGCTGAACACTTCCTGTACCAACCCTGAACGAACCCCGGGTCCGCCACGCCCTCGCATCTGACGCAAAAAAAACGGGAGCCCAAACGGGCTCCCGCACTCGATTCAGAGAAAATGTCCGGAACCGGCAACGCCAGAAATCCAGACTACAACCTCACCTGCGTTCCAGAAGAAACGCAGGGCTAGTCTGGCAAAAAGCATGGCCGGGGTTCCGTTTCGCTTTGTTTGCCATTTGCAAACATATGTAAACGGTGCTGTTGCTGGCCGATTCCGCCGACGCCGGGCAGAATGCCGCCATGACTTCGAACCACCCCGCCTGCTGCAGCCCAATCGATCCCACCTGGCCCTTCGCTGAAGTCCTGCCAGGTGTGCTCATGCGCTCCTGCCGCTTCGATCCGGACCGACTGGCCGCCGACGACTTTTCCCGTTGCGCCATTCCCGCGCCGGCCAATATCCAGCGCTCGGTAGCCAAGCGGCAGACGGAGTTCCTCGCCGGCCGCCTCTGCGCCCGCGCCGCCCTCCTCGCCCTGACCGGTCGCCCCGAAGTACCCGCGCTTGGGGAGGACCGCGCGCCGGTCTGGCCGAGCGGCATCACCGGCAGCATCAGCCACAGCCACGGGCTGGCGTCCGCCCTGGTGGCCAGCAGCGAGAAGTGGCGCGGCCTTGGCCTGGACCTGGAAGAGCCGCTGGCGACCAGGCGTGCCCTGCGCCTGGCGGAAGAAATCCTCACCCCGGCCGAACTGCAACGACTGGCCGACCTCCCCCCCGAGCAGCAGGCCGAGCGCATCACCCTGACCTTCTCCCTCAAGGAGAGCCTGTTCAAGGCGCTCTACCCCCTGGTGGGCAAGCGCTTCTATTTCCATGACGCCGAGCTGCTGGGCTGCGATGGAAGCCGCGCCAAGCTGCGGCTGCTGATCGAGCTGTCGGGAGAATGGACGGCGGGAAAGGAGCTGGATGGCTGGCATTGCCTCTTCCAGGGCCGAATGCTCAGCCTGGTGGCAGTACCGACAAACTTGTAGGGGCGAATTCATTCGCCAAGCAGGCCGAAGGCCTGCCCTGCAGGGTTTGATGGGGGCAGCTGCGCCGCCCTTGGCGAATGAATTCGCCCCTACAGCGGCCAGAACCTACAGCGACTCCGCCTCGCTCCGCCGGCGCGGCCAGACCAGGCTGAAACGCGCGCCGCCCAGGGCTTCACTGCGGCCGATCTGGGCGCGGCCGGCATGCCAGTAGATGATCCGCCGCACGATGGACAGCCCCAGGCCATGGCCGCCGGAGGCTCGGGTACGGCTGTCGTCCAGGCGCATGAAGGGCTTGAAGATCTTCTCCCACTGGCTTTCCGGCACACCGGGGCCGTCATCCTCGACGTCGATGCGGCAACGCTTGTGGCCGATCTGGTAGTTCAGCTGCACCCGCGACTCGGCATGGCGTATGGCGTTGCTCACCAGGTTCTGCAGGGCACGGTGCAGATAACGCGGCTCGGCCTCCACCCAGGCGCCGTCGCTACCGACGTTCAGGCACAGGCCGCGCTCGATGCGCACCGAAGCACGCAGCGGTGAAAGCTCGGCGATCACCTGGTCGAACAGCGCATCCAGGTCCACCCGCTGGAAATGCAGGGCCGGCGAGCCCTGTTCCAGGCGCGCATAAGTCAGCATCTCGTCCACCAGCTTGTCCAGCTCCTGGATGTCGCCATCCATGCCGTCCATGTATTTGCGCCGTGCCTCGTCGGTCGCGGCATCGGCGATCATCTCCAGACCGAAGCGCAGCCGCGCCACCGGGGTGCGCAGCTCGTGGGACACCGCGCGCACCAGCTCCCGCTGCATCGTCAACAGGCGCTGCAGCTGCACGGCCATGCCGTTGAAGGCCGCGGCCAGGCGGCCCACCGAGTCACCCCCTCTCGCCGGCACCCGCGCATCCAGATTGCCCTGGGCGATGGCGGTGGCGGCACTCTCCAGGCCCATCAGACGGTGCTCCAGCTGGCGCACCAGGAAGTACACGGTAAGGCCGATCAGGGTCAGGCCGAGGAAGCCGATCAGCACCAGCATCTGCGGCGGATAGGGGTTCATCTGGTACAGCGGCCCCATCTCGAGCACCCAGGGCGTGTCCACCATGCCGGCGAACACGCGGATGGAGTCACCATCCTTGCCGAGCGCCATCACGGTATCGCCCTCGTCCACCCGGCGGCGCTGGTCGGCATCGAGGTCGGCCTCCTTCAGCGGGATCAGGCGCAGGTCGAAGCCGAACTGCTTGTTCTCCTTGATCGAGGCCAGGCGCTGGGGCTGCTCGTTCACCGGGAAGCGCACCAGCTCATCCATCAGCAGGTAAATGGTGGCCCGCGCCAGCTGTTCGCTGATCTGCTCCACCTCGCCGGTGAGCATCAGCCGCTCGCTCACGCTGACCAGGCTGATCACCCGCGCCGCGTGGGGCCCGGTCTGTTCCACCAGCACCTGGCCGCGCACCAGGCGGCTGCGCGCCCGGTTATCCAGGCCCGCCCCCTCCATGGGCTGCAGCTCCAGGGGAATGCCCAGCAGGCGGCCCCAGAGCACTATCGCGCGGCGTCGCTCCACTTCATTCATGGGCTGGAGGTTGTCCGCCATCAGGCGGAAGGTGCCGCGGGCCAGGCTTTCACGGTACTGCTCGGCGCGCACCTGGTTGACCTGGTGGATGGTGAAGACGCCCAGCAGCGCCACCAGCACCAGGGACACCAGCATGCCGCCATATATGCGCAGGAAGATCGAATTCATGAACTGTCGCCCGCTCGCCGGCGGCCTTGTCAGAGACCTTCGGCGGCCTCTCTTACGAATAGATAGCCCTTGCTGCGCACCGTCTTGATCAGGCGCGGGTGCATGGGGTCGTCACCGATCTTCGGGCGGATGCGCGAGATACGCACGTCGATGGAGCGATCCTGGCCGTCGTACTCGATGCCGCGCAGGGAGTTGAAGATCTCCTCGCGGGACAGGATGCGTCCGGCATTCACCGCCAGCAGCCACAGCAGGTCGAATTCGGCGCTGGTCAGCTCGATGCTGCGCGCGTTCAGCCAGGCTTCGCGCATGGCGTTGTCGATCACCAGCGGACCGAATTCCAGGCGCCGCTGGTTCTCCGCCGCCGGCGGCTCGGCCACCGCCTCGCTGCGCCGCAACAGGGCGCGAATGCGTGCCAGCAACACACGCGGACGCACCGGCTTGCACACGTAATCGTCGGCGCCCAGCTCCAGCCCCAGCACCTGGTCCATGTCATCGGTGCGCGCGGTGAGCATCAGGATCGGCCCCTCGTACTGGCCGCGCAGCTTGCGGCAGATGGACAGGCCGTCCTCGCCCGGCAGCATCAGGTCCAGCACCACCAGGTCCGGGCGCTCCTTGAGGATGCGCGCCACCGCCTGGCCGCCGTCGGACTCGATGGCCACCTGCAGGCCGTTGCCTTCCAGGTATTCACGAGTCAGATCGGCCAGCCGCTGATCATCTTCGACAATGAGGATTCGCCAGGCTTCTTGCTCCACCACGCACTCCCGCAGACAGCGTCAAGACCATCGGAAAAAGGGCCCGCATTGTAGCAACGACGGACCGATAGCACAGCGCATGCCAAAGAAACTCCAAAACACAAGATATTGTGTTAGCTTGCGACGCCATCGACAGCTCCGCCAAGGCCGGAAAACATGCATTTCGGCGGCGACGAACGGCAGAGCCTAGAGCCGCCGGGCCTTCGCCATCGTTACCCCGCAGTCACCCACAAATCACCCACAACTTATCCACAGGCTAGATGTTGTGGGTCGCCTTGCAATGCCCCCGATAGCGCATTATCTTGTACCCCCATCGAGCCCAGCCCCTACATATTGGGGTGAGGGCGTACCACCGGACACAATTAGAATCAAGCGCTAGAGGCTTTTTCCGAGCCCGACCACCGGTGCGTCACATGCGGTATTTCACCCACCGCCCGCCTTTGGCGAGCAGTGCCGGCCCAGGACACGAAGACCGTGACTGGGGGCCGGAAGCGGGTGCGGCGTGAACAGCGTCCACCACTAGGTATTGTGTTGTCACGGCGGCTTCACACCGTGGCAATTGACTTGTAGGGCCAGGAAGGCACTTGAGTCCTGTCCTTCAGCCCCGTCGCACTCCTTCACGCCCGGCCCCCCCGCCGTGCGTATGGCGTTGTGAAAAGGGAACGAAGGCGACTCGGGCGCCCTTAGATAAATCAGAACATGGAGAACCCCATGCAGACCGACACCACTCGCGAGAACCCGCAGGCCGCAGCGCCGCAGGCCGCCGATTCCAACCAGGATCTGGCAGCTACTGCGCCCGGCCAGCTGCGCGTGATCAAACGCAACGGCACCGTCGTTTCTTACACCGACGACAAGATCACCGTTGCCATCACCAAAGCGTTCCTCGCCGTGGAAGGCGGTACTGCCGCTGCTTCTTCGCGTATCCATGAAACCGTCGCGCGCCTGACCGAGCAGGTCACCGCCACCTTCAAGCGCCGCATGCCCTCCGGCGGCACCATCCACATCGAAGAAATCCAGGACCAGGTCGAACTCGCCCTGATGCGCGCCGGCGAGCAGAAGGTCGCCCGCGACTACGTTCTGTACCGCGAAGCCCGTGCCCAGGAGCGCGCCAAGCGCAGCGCCGGCGCCGAAGTCGCCCAGCCGCACCCGAGCATCCGCATCACCCGTGCCGACGGCACCCTGGTTCCGCTGGACATGGGCCGCCTGAACACCATCATCAGCGAAGCCTGCGAAGCCCTGGCCGAAGTCGACGGCGCGCTGATCGAGCGTGAAACCCTGAAGAACCTCTACGACGGCGTGGCCGAAAAAGACGTCAACACCGCCCTGGTGATGACCGCCCGCACCCTGGTGGAGCGCGAGCCGAACTACTCCTACGTCACCGCCCGCCTGCTGATGGACACCCTGCGCGCCGAAGCCCTGGGCTTCCTCGGCGTCGCCGAAAGCGCCACCCATCACGAAATGGCCGACCTCTACGCCAAGGCCCTGCCGGCCTACGTCGAGAAGGGCGTCGAGTTCGAACTGATCGATCCGAAACTGAAGGAATTCGACCTGGAGAAACTGGGCCGCGCCCTGAACCACGAGCGCGACCAGCAGTTCACCTACCTCGGCCTGCAGACCCTGTACGACCGCTACTTCATCCACAAGGACGGCATCCGCTTCGAACTGCCGCAGGTCTTCTTCATGCGCGTGGCCATGGGCCTGGCCATCGAAGAACCGCAGAAGGAAGAGCGCGCCATCGAGTTCTACAACCTGCTGTCGTCCTTCGACTACATGAGCTCGACCCCGACCCTGTTCAACGCCGGCACCCTGCGTCCGCAGCTCTCCAGCTGCTACCTGACCACCGTTCCGGACGACCTGTCGGGCATCTACAGCGCCATCCACGACAACGCCATGCTGTCGAAATTCGCCGGTGGCCTGGGCAACGACTGGACCCCGGTGCGCGCGCTGGGCTCCTACATCAAGGGCACCAACGGCAAGTCCCAGGGCGTGGTTCCGTTCCTGAAAGTGGTGAACGACACCGCCGTCGCCGTGAACCAGGGCGGCAAGCGCAAGGGCGCCGTCTGCGCCTACCTGGAAACCTGGCACCTGGACATCGAGGAATTCCTCGAGCTGCGCAAGAACACCGGTGACGACCGCCGCCGTACCCACGACATGAACACCGCGAACTGGATTCCGGACCTGTTCATGAAGCGCGTGTTCGAAGACGGCACCTGGACCCTCTTCTCCCCGTCCGACGTACCCGACCTGCACGACCTCTACGGCAAGGCCTTCGAGGAGCGCTACGAGTACTACGAAGCCCTGGCCACCTACGGCAAGCTGAAGCTGCACAAGGTCATCCAGGCCAAGGACCTGTGGCGCAAGATGCTCTCCATGCTGTTCGAGACCGGCCACCCGTGGCTGACCTTCAAGGACCCGTGCAACCTGCGTAGCCCGCAGCAGCACGTGGGCGTGGTGCACAGCTCCAACCTGTGCACCGAGATCACCCTGAACACCAACAAGGACGAGATCGCCGTGTGCAACCTGGGTTCGGTGAACCTGGTGAACCACATCAATGATGGCAAGCTGGACGTCGAGAAACTCGGCCGCACCGTGAAGACCGCCGTGCGCATGCTCGATAACGTCATCGACATCAACTACTACTCGGTTCCGCAGGCGAAGAACTCCAACCTCAAGCACCGTCCGGTTGGCCTCGGCATCATGGGCTTCCAGGACGCCCTGTACCTGCAGCACATCGCCTACGGTTCCGACGCCGCCATCGACTTCGCCGACAAGTCCATGGAAGCCATCAGCTACTTCGCCATCCAGGCCTCCTGCGACCTGGCCGAAGAGCGCGGCGCCTACGAGACCTTCCAGGGCTCCCTGTGGTCGCAAGGCATCCTGCCGATCGACTCCCAGAAGCTGCTGATCGAAGCCCGTGGCGCCAAGTACATCGAAGTCGACCAGAGCGAGAGCCTGGACTGGGCCCCGGTGCGCGAGCGCGTCAAGAAAGGCATCCGCAACTCGAACATCATGGCCATCGCGCCGACCGCGACCATCGCCAACATCACCGGCGTATCGCAGTCCATCGAGCCGACCTACCAGAACCTCTACGTGAAGTCGAACCTCTCCGGCGAATTCACCGTGATCAACCCCTACCTGGTACACGACCTCAAGGCCCGTGGCCTGTGGGACCCGGTCATGGTCAACGACCTGAAGTACTACGACGGCTCCGTGCAGCAGATCGAGCGCATCCCGCAAGACCTGAAAGACCTGTACGCCACCGCCTTCGAGGTCGAAACCAAGTGGATCGTCGACGCCGCCAGCCGCCGCCAGAAGTGGATCGACCAGGCCCAGTCCCTGAACCTCTACATCGCCGGCGCCTCCGGCAAGAAGCTGGACGTGACCTACCGCATGGCCTGGTACCGTGGCCTGAAGACCACCTACTACCTCCGTGCCCTGGCCGCCACCAGCACCGAGAAGTCCACCATCAACACCGGCAAGCTGAACGCAGTGAGCTCGGTGATCGACGAAGGCCTGCAAGCCGCCCCGGCCGCCGCACCGCAACCGGCTCCGGTGCCGAAGGCCTGCTCCATCGACAACCCGGACTGCGAAGCCTGCCAGTAACAGGTCACGCACGAAGCCCCTCCCTCCCCTCTCCCGCTTGCGGGAGAGGGGCCGGGGGTGAGGGCAAGAACAGCAAGAGCCACACCCACAAACCGGGTGTGCACAGGCCAGGGCAATCCACCGCCCGGCCATGAACCACCGCTTTAGCGTGCACCACCAATCACGCATCCAGACACCAGGAGAGGAACAATGCTCAGCTGGGACGAATTCGACAAGGAAGACCCCACCGAAGCCAAGGCGGCCCCCGCCGTAGCCCAGGCCGCCGCCGCTGCCGTCGACAAGCTCGACGACGAAGCCGCCGGCTCCGTTGAAGACGCGCGCGCCGTATCCGCCGCCGACTCCGACGCCGTCGCCCGCGCCAAGAAGGCCCTGGACGCCCTCGACATCCAGGAAGGCCTGGACGACCTCGAAGGCTCCGCCGCGCGCGTGCAGGTCGGCGACAAGCAGATGATCAACGCCCGCGCCGACCTCAACCAGCTCGTGCCCTTCAAGTACGACTGGGCCTGGCAGAAGTACCTGGATGGCTGCGCCAACCACTGGATGCCCCAGGAAGTGAACATGAACGCCGACATCGCTCTGTGGAAGAGCAAGGACGGCCTCAGCGAAGACGAGCGCCGCATCGTCAAGCGTTCCCTGGGCTTCTTCTCCACCGCCGACTCCCTGGTTGCCAACAACCTGGTGCTGGCCGTGTACCGCCTGATCACCAACCCCGAATGCCGCCAGTACATCCTGCGCCAGGCCTTCGAAGAGGCTATCCACACCCACGCCTACCAGTACTGCATCGAGTCCCTGGGCATGGATGAAGGCGAGATCTTCAACATGTACCACGAGATCCCGAGCGTCGCGAAAAAGGCCTCCTGGGGCCTCAAGTACACCCGCTCCATCTCCGACCCGCGCTTCGAAACCGGCACCCCGGAAACCGACCGCCAGTTCCTGCGCAACCTGATCGCCTACTACTGCGTACTGGAAGGCATCTTCTTCTACTGCGGCTTCACCCAGATCCTCTCCATGGGTCGCCGCAACAAGATGACCGGCACCGCCGAGCAGTTCCAGTACATCCTGCGCGACGAGTCCATGCACCTGAACTTCGGCATCGACATGATCAACCAGATCAAGATCGAGAACCCGCACCTGTGGGATGCGGCGATGAAGGACGAAGCCACCCAGATGATCCTCCAGGGCACCCAGCTCGAGATCGAATACGCTCGCGACACCATGCCGCGCGGCGTACTGGGCATGAACGCGGCCATGATGGAGGACTACCTCAAGTTCATCGCCAACCGCCGCCTGACCCAGATCGGCCTGAAAGAGGAATACCCGGGGGCCAGCAACCCGTTCCCGTGGATGTCCGAGATCATGGACCTGAAGAAGGAGAAGAACTTCTTCGAGACGCGCGTTATTGAATACCAAACTGGTGGCGCGCTGAGCTGGGATTGAATTGGGCAAGCGTAGTTTTTCAACAAACACTGAAATTTTTTCACTGAATGTTGAAACGGTGCACCAATCCGGTGCTTAGCCGCTGCCCTGGGGAGGGCAGCGGCGCCGGCCATCCGAGGCTGGCTAGTAGTACGGTCGAGACCATTAGCCCCGAAGGAATTGAGGGCAGCAATGAGTAAACAACAGGGCCGGCGAGCATTGCTCGCTGGCCCTTTTTACTGGCGAGACAGCTCCGCTTTGGGGGAAAAGCAGCCGTCACCTTCCCGTGTAACTTACAACCTCAGTTTGATTCCGTCTGGCCATCACAAGCCAGGATCATCGATGTACCAGGGGGTACGCCGAATTGGACGAACAAGGAAAGACCAAGCCCGCAAATGGGCGGTACGACACCAACGACGAAACGAAACGAATCGTCTGGACTCAGGCTGCCGGCCACTGCGAGCTATGCGGCACCGATCTCACGTTCGACTATCGCGCAGGCAAGCCAATGAAGTGGGGCGAGGTAGCCCACATCCTACCGGCCAGCCCCCAAGGTCCGCGGGGGCGTAAGGACCATGACGAAGCAAAGGCGCAGGGGCTCACTAACGACAGCGCCAACCTCATGCTCCTCTGCCCAGGCTGTCACAAGAAGATTGATCGTGACGCGGATGGCTACCCGGAAAATGACCTGAGTGGCCTGCACCAAGCCTACCTCGAACGTATCCGCCTCGCTGCGACAACGCCCGATGGCGGCCGCGCAATTCCCGTAATCGTGCAGAGCCAGCACTTCGCAACGAGCAATGACATTTCCGTTCGCGATCTGCTGACTGCAATGTCTTCCGAGGGACTAACGGCCTTCGACCATCCCATCAAGATCACGTTCTCGCCTCCCGGACCTCGTGGCAGGGATACGTTCTATTGGCAGAAAATCAAGGACGACATCCAGCACGACCTGGAACAGCAACTGAAACGCCGTGGGGGCACCTATGGCGACGCGCCTGCGCTGGCCGTCGTGGGTGTGGCTGATATTCCAGCGCTGATGCTATTGGGACAGGCCATAGGCGACCGCTCTAAACGCCTGCTCTTTTCCTTCAATCGCGAGCATCGCCTGCGCTGGCCCGATCAAGCTGCTGAGCCGCCAGCGTTTCTGTTCACTCCCCCACCAGATGACGATGCGCCGCTAGCGCTGGTGCTGTCCATCTCAGCCCAGATCCCGCATCGCGATGTGTACGAAGCCCTACCTGGCGCACGCATCGCCGAGCTGACCATTCCGGAGCCCAGTTACACGATGGTCCAGAATCGGCGGGTGATTCATGCGTTCCGCGACGCGCTCCAGATACGTCTCAGCCAACTCGAGGCTCAGACCCCGAAAACGATCCATGTTTTTGCGGCGATTCCGGCCGCCCTTGCTATCGAGTTTGGCGCCCTGCTCACCACGCAACATCAGCATCCGTACCTGATCCTTGATCGGGATAGAGATAGCCAGAACCAGTTCAAGCCAACACTGCATTTGGGCCCGGAGGCCCAGGAGGCCCAGCAATGCTCATGAGCAACGAACAGACCAAGCGCGATAGTTGGGAGAACATGGCTGCCGACCGCTACGAGAAGACGCTCAAACTGGCCGTGGAAGCTCTGGAGCTCCCGGAAAGTGCCTATGAAAAGGCGATCAGCCGCTACCAAGATCTGGGGGCATGGTTCGGCCGCCCCGAGTCCTCGATAGATGCTAACGATCCGCATGTTTTCGCCCAAGGGTCCTTTGCCTTAGGCACTGCCATCCGGCCGCTGCTCGATGGTGAAAGCTATGACCTCGATCTGGCTTGCAAACTGCGTACAGGAGTGACCAAAGCGACTCACAATCAGTACGACCTGAAGCAGATGGTGGGGAAAGAGCTCGAGAGCTACCGAGAGGCTCGCCGTATCTCCAACCCTCTAGAGGAAAAGCACCGCTGCTGGCGACTTGAGTATCAGGACGGCTTGAGCTTCCACATGGATGTCGTGCCCTGCATTCCCACCGATCTCGGCTACAGGCAGCAGCTAACTGCTGCATTGGAGAGCCGGGGGCTAGATAAAGCCCTGGCCAGCACGGTAGCAGACGACTCGGTGAACATCACTGACGACCGGGCGCCCAACTACAGAATCAGGGACCTCTACTGGCAGGTTAGCAACCCCGAGGGCTACATCGAGTGGTTCAAGTCCCGCCAGCGGGGAGAAGGTTTAATGGGCTTGATTGAAGCTCGCGCCCAGGTTGATGAGGTACCGCTGTACCGCCGGAAAACGCACCTGCAGCGCTGCATCCAGTTACTCAAGCGACATCGAGACCTGATGTTCAAGGCAAATTCCGAGTCCAAGCCGATCTCGATCATCATCACGACGCTTGCTGCCCGCGGCTACAGTGGCAGTCCGACCTTAGCTGGGGCAATGGAACAGGTGCTTCGGAGCCTTATCGACTTCCGCGCATCGAACTCCAATGAAGTCCCGAACCCCGCCAACCCAAGTGAGAATTTCGCCGATCGCTGGATTACCCCCGAAGGACAGCGCCTCCATCTCAAGGAGAATTTCCACTTCTGGGTACGCCAAGCAGCCATCGACATCCCCCGTCTAGGCGATCTCGTTAACAGCACCGAGCTATCTGAGCAGCTCGAAGACAAGTTGGGTGTCCGATTCTCCGCTACAACGCTGGAGAGCAAAGTCGGCCTGCAGATTGCCGCGAGCACCGTCCAGGCGCCACATGTGCACATCCCGCAAGATGCGCCTCGCCCGTGGGGTCGCAACTAAGATGTCTCGGCTGGACGAACTTGAGGCCTTCCTTCACAGCCAACCTGGGATGGCTCTCAAGCCATCTCAGGATGGCTGTGTCCATATCAAGGGACGGCTGAGATTTTCTGCTTCATACGACGGATCCCCTACGGTAGTAGACAGCTTTCAGTTGCACATCAAAATCTCGCAGCAGATCAAAGATCAACTGCCAGAGGTATATGAGATTGGAGGAAGAATACCCAGCGACGGCAACCATCATATCAATCCAAACGGGACACTTTGCCTTGGAGCCCCAATTAGGCTCCACATGATTCTCGGCAAAAGCTTCAAGCTCACCGAGTTCATAGAACGCTGCGTCATTCCCTTCCTCTATGCAATATCGCTTGGCGAGATGGGGCACGAGAGGTTCAAGCTTGGCGAGCTTGCACATGGATCAAGGGGGTTGGTGGAGGACTACATCAAACTCTTCGGCTGCTTGTCTAGGGCTGAGGTGAAACGCTTTCTCCAGACTCTGACTCAAAAGAAGCGCCTGGTAAACAAGAAGCCCTGCCCATGCGGCTGCGGTAGAAAGTTAGTGAAATGCCGAACTCACAAATTAATGGCAGCGCTGCGGGTCGCTGCCCCTAGAAGACTACTCAAGGACACGCTTGCAGAGATCTAAGTCGATAGCCTTCCACGGCGAGTGTATCGCAATCCTCTCACTGAAATTAATCATGCCATCCTCATTCTCTGGATCAAGGCGCTTTTGGCGCCCCGATTGCTACGCGTCGGTTTGCTAAGAGATCACCAGTCGGCTTGTGGCTTGTGGTGTTTGGCGGCAATACCGATCGAGTAGGAGGTGGGGTCGCCCCCACCGTCCTCTCACACCACCGTACGTACGGTTCCGTATACGGCGGTTCAGGTCATACGGCTAAGCCGATTGATCGTAT
>NZ_JBHSOU010000058.1:0-48017 GCF_042656385.1 Pseudomonas sp. GCM10022186 | reverse complement strand
CTCAGTGACAATCAAACTGCTCGGCTATCTGCTGTGATCAGCTGAGTCCCCGCAAACTCAACTGCCAGAACCATGGCAGTTACACCACTCGGTGGGACACGATCTGCGATTTGCTTGGGCGGCACAGCATTACTGCCGGCAGGTCTATTTGGCTCTGTCGAACTGACCGAAGAAGAAAAGCGTGTAACGCTTCTGTACTCACTGGCTCGCAATCAATGGGAGTGCAGAAAAAAGGAGGCAACGGAGCTTCTGTTGGCCCGGCACTTGGCCCGAGAGGCGGGCTTGCCAGGGTTTTCCATCACTGACGACCCTCAAGGCAAGATCACAGGGGAGTCGATGCTGGGGCTGTACTCAATGCTCGGTTACAAAGCGCGTTATCTTGCTATTCCTCAAGCCAAGCGAGCTCAACTCGACCAGATTGAAGCATTGAAGCGGCCATTCGATTTGATCGGGTCAGCCAAGGCATTGGGAATCTATCCGGAGCATTGAACAGGCATGGGCGATTGTTATGAATGAAAAAGCCGGCGCTAGCCGGCTTTTTCGTCTCGGGCGCGATTTAGTCGCAGGTTGTCCTCATCCTATTGATTGATATCAAGATTTTCCCTGTCCTCAGCCTCTAGCCTATCGGCGGTTTCGTTATTCCAGACAATGCCAAGGCTGCGCGGCGAGGAGGGCAAGTGGTGTTTCTCGAGTGGGAAAGCGATCTGGACACCGGTATCGAGGTCATCGATGGCCAGCACAAACGTATCGTCGAGATGATCAATGCGTTGCACGCCGCCCAGGTGGATCAGGACAAGGCCGCGGTGGCGCGGGTGATCGAGGAAGTAGTCGACTATACGCTGTCGCATTTCGCCTTCGAGGAAGCCTTGCTGGAAGATGCCGGCTACCGCTTCAGCCGAGCGCACAAGAAGGTCCATGAGCTGTTCATCCGGCGCGTCAACGTGTTGCGCACGCGTCACGAAGCCGCCGAAGACGTGGCCGACGAGCTCAAGGGCCTGCTCGGGCGCTGGTTGCTCAATCACATCCGCAACGACGATGCCAACTACGTCGAGGCAGTGAAGGCCAACATGCAGCAATTGACCCGGGACAACGGCAGTGGTGGCTGGCTGTCGCGCTCGATGAAACGCTTCTTCGGCTGAACGGGTTAGGACGCCGCCTGCCATGGCGGAGCGTCCGGGCCTGTACTAAGTTGGACGCTCCAGCCTGCCAACAGGCGTCCATCGGAGTGCCGGCCATGAAGTACCGGGGTAGCTGCCATTGCGGGAAGATAGCCTTCGAGGTCGAGGGCGTCATCGAGCAGGTCATGGAGTGCAACTGTTCGCTGTGCAGCCGGCGCGGCTACCTGCTCTGGTTCGTGCCACGGGAGCAGCTGCGTCTCTCCACGCCCGAGTCGGACCTGTCCACCTATCGCTTCAACCGCATGCACATCGCCCACCATTTCTGCGCCACCTGCGGCTGCGCGCCCTATGGCGAGGCCTCCGACCCCAAGGGCAAGGCCATGGCCGCAGTGAATGTCCGCTGCCTGGAAGACGTGCCCCTCGACGGGCTGAAGGTGGTGAAGGTGGACGGCAAGAGCTTCTAGCCGGCGAGGCCCAGGTCCTTGCCGTGGCGCAACGAAAGAAGCCGGCTTGCGCCGGCTTTTTCGGGGAAGGCGAAACTCAGTTGTTGATCAGGCTGAGGAATTCGCTGCGGGTCGCCGCGTTTTCGCGGAACTCGCCGAGCATCACCGAGGTGACCATGGAGGAGTTCTGCTTCTCCACGCCGCGCATCATCATGCACATGTGCTGGGCCTCGATGACCACGGCCACGCCCAGGGCGCCGGTGACCTGCTGCACGGCCTCGGCGATCTGGCGGCTGAGGTTTTCCTGGATCTGCAGGCGGCGGGCGTACATGTCGACGATGCGCGCGACCTTGGACAGGCCCAGCACCTTGCCGTTGGGGATGTAGGCCACGTGCGCCTTGCCGATGAACGGCAGCAGGTGGTGCTCGCAGAGCGAGTACAGCTCGATGTTCTTCACCAGCACCATTTCGCTGTTGTCGGAGCTGAACAGGGCGCCGTTGGTGACTTCTTCCAGCGTCTGCTCGTAGCCGCGGCAGAGATACTGCATCGCCTTGGCGGCGCGCTTCGGGGTATCGAGCAGGCCTTCACGGGAGACATCCTCGCCGAGCTGGCCGAGGATGGCGGTGTAATGCTGTTCCAGGGACATGGAAATTCCTGTGGGGGTTTACGCAAAGACGCAGGGTAGGGCGCCAAGGAGCGGCTGGCAAGGGCGGGCTGCGCTCGGCGCCCGCCGCTTGGTCGGGTGTTCTATTCGTCGCGGCCTTCCAGCATGGTCCGCCGCAGCATCACGTAGACCGCGCCGGTGCCGCCGTGCTTCGGCAGGCAGGAGGTGAAGCCCAGCACCTGCGGGTGCTGGCGCAGCCAGGTGTTGACGTGGCTCTTGATCAGCGGGCGCTTGCCGTCCAGGCGTGCCGCCTTGCCGTGGGTCACGCGCACGCAGCGCACCTCGAAGCGGGTGGCTTCGGCGATGAAGTCCCAGAGGGTCTCGCGGGCCTTTTCCACCGTCATGCCGTGCAGGTCGAGGCTGCCTTCGAAGCCGATCTGGCCTTGCTTGAGCTTGCGCATCTGACCTTCCTGGACGCCATCGCGGGACCAGGACAGCTCGTCCTCGGCGCCGACGTCGATGACGAACTGGTCGGACAGGCCGTCGACCTTCACGCTGGCGACGCTCAGGGTGGCGTTCTGCCGCCGGTTGGCCAGCTGTTTCAGGTCGGTGCGTACCTTGCCGGTGTCGGCGCGATCGGTCTGGATGCGCTTCACACCGCGCATTTCCATGGCGAACAGGGAACTTTCGTCGTCTTTCTGGGCGTCGTCTTGCATTACAGGCCTCCGCGAAGGGCGGCTAGTTTACCCAAATGCCCGGCTCGCGGCTCAGTCGCGTTTCTTCATCAGATGCGGTGACAGGCTGAGGTCGCTGCGGCGTCGGGAGCGCCGCCGGCAGAGGCGCCAGGCGAGTACCCCGACCCAGAGGAAGAGCAGGCCGAAGAGCAGCAGCACGATGGCCGCGCCGGTACTGTCGTTGAGTGGGCCCAGGGCGGGTGGGCGTCCCAGCAGGGTGGCGGTGCCGGCCATCGCCAGCAGTACGCCGAATCCGGCGAACAGCGCCGCCAGCGCCGCCGCGAAACGCCAGCGCCAATTGCCCGGGCCCCGTGGGCGCAGGCGGCGGGCATCGAAACCATCGGATAACTTCATCCGGACGTCCTCTTGCATGATCGGGATATGACCGGCGCCAGCTGGCGGTGGTTCCGGTCATTCCCCCGGCGGATGTCGTGGGATGCAACGACGCCTAGATCAGCGCCTTGGCCTGCGGCACCACGCTGGCGAAGTTGTCGGCGAGGGCGATCACCTCGACACGGTGCATTTCTTCCGCGCTGATGACGCCGCCATCGACGGTCGGCAGGTCGCGGGTCGCACAGGCTGCGCTCACCAGCGTGCAGCGATAACCATAGTCCTTGGCGGCACGGACCGTGGTGCTGATGCTGGAGTGGGTCATGAAACCGCAGACGATCAGGTCCAGGTGACCGATCTCCTGCAGGCGGTCGTGCAGGTCGGTGCCGGCGAAGGCGTTGGGCAGACGCTTCTCCACCACTATCTCGCCCGGCAGGGGGGCGACTTCCGGAAGGTGCTCGCCGCGTTCGCCACGGGGATCGAAGATACCGCCGGGCACGCCGAGGTGCTTCACGTGGACGATGGCGCTACCCATGGCGCGGGCGGCGGCGAGGAGGCTGGCGATCTCGTCGAGGGCGGCATCGAGGCCGGGCAGGGCGAGGACGCCGCTGCGATATTCCTCCTGGGCGTCTATGACGACCAGGGTGGCGTTGTTCAGGTTGGCCGGCGGATAGCCGCGGCCACTGAGCTGGAACATGGATTTTGGGGCGGACATGCGGACCTCCGAGTACGACATGGCCACTATTGTCCGCCGTGCGGAGGAATAAGTGAACCATGGACCAAGGTCCAGTTGCCCGGCGCACGTCGGGCATCGAGCCGCCCCGCGGCCTGCGGGGTGGCCGGGTGCTGGCCCCGGGCCTCCGTTCGTCGGCTGTCGCGAGCTGCCGCAAGTCGGGAGGGGTGCTAGACTTGACGCCCCGTTTGCCGAGGTAGCTGTCGTGTCCGAATCCCGCCTGCGAACCCTGCGTGATCACATCCGCTGGGCTGTCAGCCGTTTCCATGCTGAAAACCTGTTCTTCGGTCACGGCACCGACAATGCCTGGGACGAGGCGCGTCAGCTGGTGCTCGGTGCGCTGCACCTGCCCTATGAGATCGCCGACAGCTACCTGGACTGCCGCCTGGAAGAAGACGAGTGCGCCGGACTGCGCGAACTGCTCCGCCGGCGCATCGAGGAGCGCGTGCCGGTGGCCTATCTGCTGGGCGAGGCCTGGTTCTGTGGCATGCCCTTCGTGGTCGACGAGCGGGTCCTGGTGCCCCGTTCGCCGATCGCCGAGCTGATCCAGCAGCGCTTCGCTCCCTGGCTGCCCCAGGCCCCGGCGCGCATCCTCGACCTCTGTACCGGTTCCGGCTGCATTGGCATCGCCTGCGCCCATGGCTTCCCGGAAGCCGAAGTGGTGCTGGGCGACCTGTCCTTCGACGCGCTGGAAGTGGCCAACCTGAACATCGAGCGCCATGGCCTGGAAGAGCGGGTCTACACGGTGCAGGGCGACGGTTTCGACGCTCTGCCGGGGCAGCGATTCGACCTGATCGTTTCCAATCCGCCCTATGTGGATGCCGAGGACTTCGCCGACATGCCGGCCGAGTACCACCACGAACCCGAACTGGGGCTGGCCTGCGGCACCGATGGCCTGGACCTGGTACGGCGGATGCTGGCCGAAGCGGCCGACCACCTGACGGAAAAGGGCCTGCTGATAGTCGAGGTGGGCAACAGCCAGGTGCACGTGGAAGCGCTCTACCCGGAGGTTGACTTCCTCTGGCTGGAGTTCCAGCACGGTGGCCATGGCGTGTTCATGCTCAGCGCCAGGCAGTGCCGCGAGCACCAGGCGCTGTTCCGCGCGCGGCTGAACGGCTGACCCGCGGGGTCAGCGTGTGGTGATCCAGATCAGCAGGCCGGCCTGGAACACGGCGAAGGCCACCAGGCAGGCGATGGTGAAGCGCAGGCCGCTGTCTTCCCGCTTGTAGACGGCGATCCGCTCCCCCAGCTTGCGGATCTCCACCTCCTGCCGCTGCAGGTTCTGGTCCGCCTGTTCCAGCATCGCGGCGGCCTCCTGCAGATCCACCACCTGCACCTTCTCGCGGCGCCAGTCGCCGTGCAGTTCGCTGACCCGGCCAGCGCCATAGCGGGCCTTGAGCTGCAGGTTGTCCAGGTAGTCGACCTCGAAGCCCTGGGCCTTGAGCACGTGGTCGCGGCGCAGGCGCGCCTCGTTGTCCAGCGCGTCCTTGGCCGGCAGCGCGCCACCTTCGATCCGATAGTGCGCCCAGCGCTGCCTGGCCCAGGCGATGCCCTGGCCCAGCAGGAAGCGCCCCAGGCCACGGTTCTGCGGTTCCAGCTGCAAGCCGCTGTCCGGGCCGAAGCGGACTTCCTTGTTGCGATGATCGGCCCAGACCTCCAGCAGGTTCCGCTCCTTGCGGACTTTCTGTCCGGGCAACTGGATGACCAGGCGCAGCAGGCTCTGCTCCTTGCCGTGGCGCTCCACCCGGCCCAGCTCGACGAAGCGCAGGGGCCGCGCGCCGGTATGGCGGTCGATGGGCAGCGGCGCGAGGCGCAGCAGCTCGAAGCGCTCTGCGGCCAGTTCCGCCCAGGGGTGGGGCTGAGGTGCGGCTTCCTCGGTGCCCTGCTGTTCGGCTGTGCTTTCGGTCATCGGGAAATACCTTGTAGGGGCCTGCGCCGACGAATGTAGAACGTTCGTGCCGGTCTTGTTGAGCAATCTACCTGCACTGTGTGAGGTTTCTTGCAGAACCTGAGGTCTTATCGGCCGCTTTCCGAATTTCTGGAGGCGGGGAGCCCCTGGATGAAGGCCAGGATGTGCTCACCCAGCTCCCGCGCCAGGGGCAACTGCGGGTTCCTGTAGGACGCCAGCTGCTGTTCCATGTCCAGCGGCACGATACGCAGCATGTGGTTCATGCCTTCGACTATGGCCAGTCGGGCGTCGGGCCTGGCGGCCTTGAGCTGCTCGGCGTCGCTCACGCTGACCTGGATGTCGTGGCTGCCCTGGAGGATCAGCGCCGGTATGCGCAGGCGGCCGAAGGCCTGCGCCGGGTCCTGGCGGAACAGGGAGATCAGGTAGGGTTGCACGCTCGGCCGGAACAGTACCTCCAGCGCCTGCGGCACTTCGGCCACCTGCTGGCCCGCCCGCAGGCTGGCCAGCAGGGCGTCGCTCTGGGCCAGCAGGGGCGGCGGCAGGCGGTTCTGCAGCTGGTCGCGCAGCAACTGGTCGATGGGGCGGGCACTGCCGGCGATGCTGACCAGGGCGTCGGCTCCGGCCGCATCCGCGGCCAGGCTGGCGATCAGCGCGCCTTCGCTGTGGCCGATGAGGATCAGCCGGGAGAAGCGCGGGTCCTGCTTCAGGCGCTGGCCCCAGGCCGCCGCATCGCGGGCGTAGAGCTCGATGCTGAGCTGGCGCTCGTCGGTACCGGCCTCCCGGCTGGCGGCAATGCCACGCTTGTCATAGCGCAGGCTGGCGATGCCGTTGCGCGCGAGCAATTGCGCAAGCTTCTTCAGGCTGTCGTTGCGTCCGCCGAGCGAATTGTTGCCGTCGCGGTCGGTGGGGCCGGAGCCGGCGATGATCAGCGCCACCGGCACCGCATTCTCGGTCTTCGGCCGCAGCAGGGTGCCGTACAGCACGCCGCTGCCGGTGTCCAGTTCGATGGGGCGCTGCAGCACACTCTGGGGCTCGGCCCGGGCCAGGCCGGCGAGGAGGGGGAGGATCAGCAGGAGGAATCGCAGCATGGGTCGGGGTGGTGTCCTGGATGGCGGGTTGGACGCGGCCGACGGCACAAGGTTCGAGGGGTGAACTGGCTGGACGCCGCGGGTATACTGCTCGACCTTCGATCGAGGCCCATTTCTGCGGAGCACTGTGCATGTCCGGCAACACCTACGGCAAGCTGTTCACCGTCACCACCGCTGGCGAAAGCCATGGTCCGGCGCTGGTCGCCATAGTCGACGGCTGCCCGCCGGGGCTGGATATTTCCCTCGAGGACCTGCAGCGCGACCTGGATCGCCGCAAGCCGGGCACCAGTCGCCACACCACCCAGCGCCAGGAAGCCGACGAGGTGGAGATCCTCTCCGGCGTGTTCGAGGGCAAGACCACCGGTTGCGCCATCGGCCTGCTGATCCGCAACACCGACCAGAAGTCCAAGGACTACTCGGCGATCAAGGACCTGTTCCGCCCGGCCCATGCCGATTACACCTACCACCACAAGTACGGTATCCGCGACTACCGTGGCGGCGGCCGTTCCTCGGCGCGGGAAACCGCCATGCGCGTGGCTGCCGGCGCCATCGCCAAGAAGTTCCTGGCCACCCAGGGCATCACCGTGCGTGGCTACATGAGCCAGCTCGGCCCCATCGAGATTCCCTTCAAGACCTGGGATTCGGTGGAGCAGAACGCCTTCTTCAGCCCCGACCCGGACAAGGTGCCGGAGCTGGAGGCCTACATGGACCAGTTGCGTCGCGACCAGGATTCGGTGGGCGCGAAGATCACCGTGGTCGCCGAAGGCGTGCCGCCGGGCCTGGGCGAGCCGATCTTCGACCGCCTGGACGCCGAACTGGCCCACGCGCTGATGAGCATCAATGCGGTGAAGGGCGTGGAGATCGGCGCCGGTTTCGCCAGCGTGGCCCAGCGCGGCACCCAGCATCGCGACGAGCTGACCCCGCAAGGCTTCCTCTCCAACAATGCCGGCGGCATCCTCGGCGGCATTTCCTCCGGCCAGCCGATCGTCGCCAACCTGGCGCTCAAGCCCACCTCCAGCATCACCACCCCCGGCCGTTCCATCGATATCCACGGCAACCCGGTTGAGGTGGTCACCAAGGGCCGCCATGACCCCTGCGTGGGCATCCGCGCCACCCCGATCGCCGAAGCCATGATGGCCATCGTGCTGATGGACCACCTGCTGCGTCACCGTGCGCAGAACGCCGACGTGCAGGTCGAGACCCCGGTGCTCGGCCAGCTGTGACGGGCGGCGCGAGCGCGCTGCCCTACTGGCGGCTGTCCAGCTTCTATCTCTTCTATTTCTCCCTGCTGGGCGCCACGGCGCCCTTCCTCGGGCTGTACTTCGCGCACCTGGGCTTTTCCAGTGCGCGAATCGGCGAGCTGCTGGCCATTCCCATGCTGATGCGCTGCGTGGCGCCCAATCTCTGGGGCTGGCTGGGCGACCGCAGCGGCCGGCGCCTGGATATCGTGCGCTTCGGTGCCTTCTGCACCCTGGTGACCTTCTCGCTGATCTTCGTCAGCCACAGCTATGCCTGGCTGGCGCTGATCATGGCCCTGCACGCCTTCTTCTGGCATGCGGTGCTGCCGCAGTTCGAGGTGATCACCCTGGCGCACCTCAAGGAGCAGGCGGCGCGCTACAGCGAGGTACGGCTCTGGGGCTCCATCGGCTTCATCCTCACGGTGATCGGACTGGGCAAGCTGTTCGAGCTGTTCAGCCTGGATCTCTATCCCTGGGCGCTGGTGGTCATCATGGGCGGCATAGTCCTCAGCAGCTTCTGGGTGCCCAACGCCACGCCCCAGGCGCGGCCGGACGTGGCGGGGCAGGGTGGCTTCCTCGCCCAGCTGCGCCAGCCCGGCGTGCTGGCCTTCTATCTATGTGTGGGGCTGATGCAGCTGTCCCATGGCCCTTACTACAGCTTCCAGACCATCTACCTGGAGGCCCTCGGCTACTCGCGCAGCCTGATCGGCCAGCTCTGGGCCCTGGGGGTGGTGGCCGAGGTGCTGCTGTTCCTGGTGATGGCGCGCATCCTCGCGCGCTACTCGGTGCGTACGGTACTGCTGGCCAGCGTCCTGATCGCCGCTCTGCGCTGGCTGCTGCTGGGCAACTTCTCCGACCAGCTCCCGGTGCTGCTGTTCGCCCAGTTGCTGCACGCGGCCACCTTCGGCAGCTTTCACGCAGCCGCCATCCATTTCGTGCAACGTCGGTTCGGACCGCGCCAGCAGGGACAGAGCCAGGCGCTCTACGCCGCCCTGGCCGGCACCGGTGGCGCCCTCGGCGCACTCTACTCGGGCTATAGCTGGAGCAGCCTGGGGCCGGTCTGGACCTACGTCATCGCCAGTCTCGCGGCAACCGCCGCAGCCGTTATCATTGCCACCCGATTGCAAGAGGAGCGGGCATGAATCGCCAACAACTCGCCCAGGAAATCATCGACGCCGGCCGCTTCCTTTACGGCCGCGGCTGGTCGCCGGCCACCAGCAGCAACTACTCGGTACGCTTGTCCGCCAGCGAGGCGCTGCTGACCGTGTCCGGCAAGCACAAGGGCCAGCTGGGGCCGGACGACGTGCTGGCCACGGATCTCGACGGCAACAGCCTGGAGCCGGGGAAGAAACCCTCGGCGGAGACCCTGCTGCATACCCAGCTCTACCGCTGGAAGCCGGAAGTCGGTGCCGTGCTGCACACCCATTCGGTGAACGCCACCGTGCTCTCGCGGCTGACCCTGGCCGATTCCCTGGTGTTCGCCGACTACGAGCTGCAGAAGGCTTTCAGCGGCATCACCACCCACGAATCCCAGGTGCTGGTGCCGATCTTCGACAACGACCAGGACATCTCCCGCCTGGCCGCCAAGGTACAGCCCTGGCTGGAGCAGCACCCGGACTGCGTGGGTTACCTGATCCGCGGCCACGGCCTCTATACTTGGGGGCCGCGCATGAGCGATGCCCTGCGCCAGGTCGAAGCCTTCGAGTTTCTCTTCGAGTGCGAGCTGAAGACCCTCTCGATCTCCCGGCGTTGATGCTTCCTTCGCACGAAGATGCCTGACTGATACCGGTGCCGACCGACCCGCCAGAGAGCCGGGAGGAGGCCCGCAAAAGGAGTACCCGGATGAGCAGCCTGACCGTTTACCACGAATCCAGTCCTGACCTGCCGAACAAGGTCCTGACCCACCTGGACGATATCGCCTCCACCCTGGCCGCCGTCGGCGTGCGCTTCGAGCGCTGGGAAGCCGCGGCCCCCATCGCCCCGGGCGCCAGCCAGGATGAGGTGATCGCCGCCTACCGGCCGCAGATCGACCGCCTGATGCAGGAGCAGGGCTATGTCACGGTCGACGTGGTCAGCCTGACCGCCGACCATCCGCAGAAGGCCGAACTGCGCGCCAAGTTCCTCGACGAGCACCGCCACGGCGAGGACGAGGTGCGCTTCTTCGTCGCCGGTCGCGGCCTCTTCACCCTGCATATCGACGACTACGTCTACGCCGTGCTCTGCGAGAAGAACGACCTGATCTCGGTACCGGCCGGTACGCGCCACTGGTTCGACATGGGTGAGCATCCGCACTTCGTCGCCATCCGCCTGTTCAACAACCCGGAAGGCTGGGTCGCCCAGTTCACCGGCGACGAGATCGCCAAGCGCTTCCCGCAGCTGGAAGATTGAGCCGGCCATACCCGATTCACCTGGAGTTCCCCATGCCCATCAAGGCCATCCTGACTGATATCGAAGGTACCACCAGCGCGGTGAGCTTTGTCTTCGATGTGCTTTTCCCCTTCGCTGCCCGCCATCTGCCGGAGTTCGTCCTGACCCATGGGCAGGAGCCGGAAGTAGCGCGGCAGATCGATGCCGTGCGGGCCGAAAGCGGCGAGGCCGGGGCCAGCCCGGAGCGGGTGGTGGAAATCCTCCTGGGGTGGATAGCCGAGGACCGCAAGGCCACGTCGCTCAAGGCGCTGCAGGGCATGGTCTGGGAACAGGGCTATCGCGCCGGCCAGCTCAAGGGCCATGTCTACCCGGATGCGGTGGAAGCGCTGCGCCGCTGGAAGGAGCAGGGCTATGACCTCTACGTCTATTCCTCCGGTTCCATCCAGGCACAGAAGCTGATCTTCGGCTGCTCGGAGGCCGGCGACCTGACCCCGCTGTTCTCCGGCTACTTCGATACCACCTCCGGGCCCAAGCGCGAGGCGGCGTCCTACCAGCGCATCGCTTCGGCCATCGGCCTGCCCGGGGAGGAGATCCTGTTCCTCTCCGACGTGGTCCAGGAGCTGGATGCGGCCCGCGAAGCGGGCATGCAGACCATCGGCCTGGCCCGCGAAGGCGGTGCCCTGGATGGCCACGAGACAGTGGCCAGCTTCGCGGTGATCGACCTGGCGCGCTGCTGATGTCGCCCTGGATCGCCTGACGGAGCGCGAGGAAGGGTTCCTTCAGCCGATCTATCCTTGGGGTGACTGCATCCACCAGGGAGCGTCCTCCATGGGTTCCTGCCGCTGCGTCGTTGCGGCCCGACCGGATTCGGGCCTGTACAGGGCAACCAGTGGCCGGGCGTTGCAGCCGGCGCCCCGGCCATGACCCGACTCATCGTCCTTTTGCTGTGCGCGCTGCTGGCCCTGCCGGCGGCCGCCGACCAGAAATCCGCCTGGCAGGCCCTGCGCGAGGGCAAGGCCTTTCTGCTCCTGCGTCACACCACGGCGCCCGGTACCGGCGACCCTGAAGGTTTTCGCCTCGGCGATTGCAGCACCCAGCGCAACCTCAGCGAGCGGGGGCGCCAGGAGGCGCGGCGCTGGGGCAGGTTGCTGGTGCGGCGCAAGGTGGAACAGCCGCGCCTCTACACCAGCAGTTGGTGCCGTGCCCAGGACACCGCCCAGGAAATGGGGCTGGGGGCGGTGGAGACGCTTTCGGCGCTGGACTCCTTCTTCAGCGATCCGGAGAGCCAGGAGGCGCAGAAGGCGGAGATGCGCAAGGCCATCGAGAGCGTGCCCAAGGACCGGCCGGTGATCATGGTCAGCCACCAGGTGAACATCAAGGCGCTGACAGGTTTCTCGCCGAAGAACGGCGAGGGGATGATCATCGAGCTGCCATTGGCCGATCCACCGAAGGTGCTGGCGCGCATCCGGCAACCATGATGACTCGGCTCAGATCAGCAGCAACTGGTCCTGCTCCGGCTGCAGCTTGACCCCTTCCAGCTTCAGCAGCAGCGCCTTGCGCGACAGGCCGCCGGCATAGCCGGTCAGGCTGCCATCGCGGCCGATGACCCGGTGGCAGGGAATGATGATGGAAATGGGGTTGGCACCATTGGCCGTGCCCACGGCGCGCACCGCCTTCGGGTTGCCGATGCGTTCGGCCAGCTCGCTGTAGCTGGTGGTGCAGCCATAGGGGATTTCCAGCAGCGCCTTCCAGACTTCCTGCTGGAAGGGCGTACCGCGCGGTGCAAGAAGCAGGTCGAAGCGTTTCAGGCGGCCTTCGAAGTAGCGGTCCAACTGCCGGCAATGTTCGTCGAACTGGCGAGTGGCCGGCTGCCAGTCGGCGTTCGGGTATCCGCGCCGCTCGGTATCCATGTAGAGCATCTGCAGGCCGGACTCGTCGCCAGCCAGCAGCAGCTCGCCGGTGGGGCTTTCGTGGTAGCGGAAATACATCTTCATTCCTCCTCGGCATAGCTCTGCCAGAGATAGACGGCCGCATAGGCGCGCCAGGGGCGCCACTGCTCAGCCCGGCTGGCCAGCTCCCGCGCGCTGATACCTTCGGGGCCCCAGAGCGGCGACTTGAGCAGGCCGAGGTCTGCGGTGGGAAAGGCGTCCGGCTGGCCGAAGGCGCGCAAGGCGATGTATTCGGCGGTCCAGCGGCCAATGCCGGGCAGGGCGCAGAGGCGCTCCACCAGGGCTTCGACGCCGCCCGTCAGGTTCAGTTCAAGGCTGCCATCGGCCACCGCCCGGGCGAAGCGACGCAGGGTGTCGACACGCTTGCCGGGCATGCCGATGCCGGGCAGGGGGGCTTCGGCGATAGCTTGCGGGGTCGGAAAAAGCCGCTGCGGGCCGCCGGTCTCGGCATCCTCCAGGGGCTCCCCGAGCCGCTCCACCAGGCGTCCGGCGATGGTTACCGCCGCCTTCACCGTGACCTGCTGGCCGATGATGGTGCGCACCCCCTGCTCGAATGGGTCGAAGGCCACCGGCAGGCGCAGGCCCGGGTAGCGCGCCAGCAGGCCGCGCAGCAAGGGGTCGCGCGCCAGGTGACTGGCGATGGCGGTGGGGTCGGTGTCGAGGTCGAACATTTGCCGGATGCGCGGGGCCAGTTGCGACTCGAGGCCCCGGGCGGATGGGCTCAGCTCCAGTTCCAGGGCGCCTGCCCCCGGGCGCAGGCGCAGCCAGCCACTGCGTGCGCCCAGGCGGAAGCTGCGGCAATAGCTGTCGGCCGTCAGCTGCTCGACGCCGGGCAGGCGCCGCAGGGCGAAATGTTGCTGGAACTGCTTCCAGCTCCAGGGCTCGAAATAATCAAGGCGCATGGGCTCGGTGGGCTCGCGGGAATCTGCTGAAGGGAGCGGTTGCGGTCAGGGTGTGACGATATTCTCCCGGCGCCGTGCTGTCTCTGCAAAACTGACTTTCAAATTCTCCCGCCGCGGTTCGACCTGACATCCAAGCCATCGTAAAATGCGCGCCTTTTCATGGGGCGGAGGCACCGTCCGCTAATACAGCCAGCAGGGGAGACAACCCATGAGCGACTATCAGGAAACTCTCTACGACGGATACGGCCAGCGCTTTCGCATGGACAAGCTGCTGCACGAAGTGCGCACCGAGCACCAGCACCTGGTGATCTTCGAGAACGCCCGCATGGGGCGTGTCATGGCCCTGGACGGCGTGATCCAGACCACCGAGGCGGACGAGTTCATCTATCACGAGATGCTCACCCATGTGCCGATCCTCGCCCATGGCGCGGCGAAGAGCGTGCTGATCATCGGTGGTGGCGACGGTGGCATGCTCCGCGAAGTGTGCAAGCACCGCGATATCGAGCGCATCACCATGGTCGAGATCGACGGCACGGTAGTGGAGATGTGCAAGGAGTTCCTGCCGAACCATTCCAAGGGCGCCTATGAAGACCCGCGCCTGAACCTGGTGATCGATGACGGCATGCGCTTCGTCGCCACCACCGAGGAAAGGTTCGACGTCATCATCTCCGACTCCACCGACCCGATCGGTCCCGGCGAGGTGCTGTTCTCCGAAAACTTCTACCAGGCCTGCCGCCGCTGCCTGAACGACGGCGGCGTGCTGGTGACCCAGAACGGCACCCCCTTCATGCAGCTTGGCGAAGTGCAGACCACCGCCAGCCGCATGGACAGCCTGTTCGCCGACTGGCACTTCTACCAGGCGGCGGTGCCCACCTACATCGGCGGCGCCATGACCTTCGCCTGGGGCGCCACCGACCCGGAAATGCGCAAGCTTCCCGTGGAAACCCTGCGCCAACGCTATGCCGGCAGCGGCATCGTGACCCGCTACTACAATCCGGAAATCCATGTCGGCGCCTTCGCCCTGCCGCAGTACGTGCTGCAGGCGGTGAACAAGCCGAGCAACGACTGAGTTGTCGGGTAGATGAAAAGGGGCCTATTGGCCCCTTTTCATTGGTTCCGCTTTTCGTAGGGGGATGGCGCTCTTTCATCCACCAGCGGTGTCCGGCCAGCCCTCCCATGGTGGACCGATGAAGCGTGGTCCACCCTACGGATGAGCCCACCTTTGGCCCTGGTTGGACACCCATAATGAAAAAGCCCGGCACCTGCGGGCCGGGCTTATTTCATGCAGCGGTGGCTCAGATCTCCGCCGGCCTTACATGGCCGAAGAGCTCCTGGGAAAACCGTACGCGCTCTTCCGGGGTTTCCTGGATGCCCTTGGCCTTCAGCTCTTCGAGGCGGGCCTCGACGGCGTGGGCGCGGTGGGTCAGGCCGCAGTCGTTGGCGATCTGGATGTTCAGGCCGGGGCGGGCGTTGAGTTCAAGGATCAGGGGGCCCTTGTCCTGGTCCAGCACCATGTCGACACCGATGTAGCCCAGGCCGCAGAGCTCGTAGCAGCCGGCGGCCAGCTTCATGAAGCCGTCCCAGTTCGGCAGTTGCACGCCATCCACTGCGTTGGTGGTGTCCGGGTGCTTGGCGATCTTGTTGTTCAGCCAGGTGCCGCGCAGGGTCACGCCGGTGGCGAGGTCCACACCCACGCCGATGGCGCCCTGGTGGAGGTTGGCCTTGCCGTTGGACTGCCGGGTCGGCAGGCGCAGCATGGCCATCACCGGGTAGCCCATCAGCACGATGATGCGGATGTCCGGCACACCTTCGTAGCTGATGCTCTTGAAGATCTGGTCCGGGGTCACGCGGTACTCGATCAGTGCGCGGTCACGGTGCCCGCCGAGGGAGTAGAGGCCGGTGAGAATGGAGGAGAGCTGGTGCTCGATTTCCTCGTGGCTGATGATCCTGCCGGAAACCGTCTTGTAGCGGCCTTCGAAGCGGTCGGCGATCACCAGGATGCCGTCGCCGCCGGCGCCCTGCGCCGGCTTGATCACGAAGTCGTTACGCTCGCCGATGATCTCGTCGAGCTTCTCGATCTCCTTCTCGGTGGAGATCACGCCGTACATTTCCGGTACGTGGATCCCCGCCTCGATGGCGCGCTGCTTGGTGATGATCTTGTCGTCGACGATCGGGTACAGGTGCCGTTTGTTGTACTTCAGCACGTAGTCCGCATTTCGCCGGTTGATACCCATGATGCCTTTGGCTTCGAGGGCTTTCCACGTCTTGAGCAGGCCGAACATGGCTCAGTCCTTCAGGAAGGCTTTGAAGCGGAACAGCTCGGTCAGGCGGTAGCCGCGGTAGCGCCCCATCGCCAGCATGAAGCCCACCATGATCAACAGCACCGCCGGGAAGGTGAAGACGAAGTAGACCAGCTCCGGAATGCTCATCAGCAGGTGCGCCAGGATGGCCGCGACCAGGGTGCCGATGGCCACCTTGAAGGCATGGCCGCCGCCACGCTCTTCCCAGGTGATGGACAGGCGCTCGATGGTCATGGTCAGGATCACCATGGGGAACAGGGCCACGGACAGGCCGCGTTCCAGGCCGAGCTTGTGGCTCAGCAGGCTGATGACCGCGATCAGCACCACCACGAAGGTCAACACCACCGAGAGCCTTGGCAGCATCTGCAGCTTCAGGTGCTCGAGATAGGAGCGCAACGACAGGCCGAGCGCGGTGATGATGGTGAAGAGCACGATGCCGAAGCCCAGCTGGGTCTCACGGAAGGCGAGGGCGATCAGCACCGGGGTGAAGGTGCCCAGGGTCTGCAGGCCGCCGAGGTTGCGCAGGATCAGGATCACCAGCACGCCGATGGGGATCATGATCATGATCTGGTAGGTCTGCTGGGTCTGCAGCGGCAGTCCGTAGAGCGAGTACTCGAGGAAGTCGGCGTCGGTGTTCTCGTCGGTCAGCTTGGCCAGGCGGATGGCGTTCATCTCGCTGTTGTTCATGCTGAAGGTCACCTGGACCTTCTTGCCGCCGTCGACGGTGACCAGGCCGTCGTCACCGGTCCACCAGATCAGGCGGTCGCTGGGCAGGCCCTGCTCGCCGGTCTCGGGGTTGAAGTACAGCCAGTTCTCGCCGTTGAAGCTGCGCAGCCACAGCTCCGGGCTCTGCGCCTGTTCGCTGATCAGGCGGATGGTGTGCACGCGTTCCATCGGCACGTGGGCGATGGACAGCAGAAGTTCGATGACCTTGGCCTTGTTCGGGGTGCTCGGGTCGCCGGCCAGCAGCAGCTTGACGTTGTCATCGTTGAGGTTGTTGACCCGCTTGATGGTCTCGCTGATGAAGGTCTCGACGTCGGCGGAGTGCTGGCGGATGGGGGCCAGCAGGGCTTCGGCGGCGATCTTCTCGGGGCCTTCCACCGCAATGCTGTCGCGGAAGATTGGGCCTTTGTCCTTGGGCTTCTCGCCGCTGTAGCGCTTGGTCAGCACCAGGCGGTAATAGAGGGTCTGGCTGCCGCTGGCGCGGCGGGCGGACCAGGTCACCTTGCGGTTGCCATCGACGCGGTTGATGCTCACCCCGTAATTGTTGGAGATGAAGCTTTCGTTGAGGCTGACGTAGTCGCGGTTCAACGGCGGCACGAACATCTGGACCTTGACCGGGTCCTTCGGGCTCGCCTGGAACTCGACCTTGGCGTCGATGTTCCACAGGTCGTCGGTCTCATCCTCGGTGATCGGGATGCCCTGGATGAATATCTGGTAGGCCGTTATCAGAATGCCCAGGCTCACCAGCAGGGTGATCAGGACTTTCAGATGCAGGGTAAGAGAGCGCATGTGGGTTACTCGTCAGAGTTTGCATCGGTGGCGCAGCCGGGCTTGCCGGCAGCGTATTTAAGGCTCGGGTCGACCAGTGCGTCGAAGCGCTTGAGCGCCTCGGAACCGATCAGAAGCGGGTATTGGAAAGCACTACGGTCGGTGAGGTTCACTTCGATCGTCCGCAGGGCCTTGCCCATGCACACCTCCAGTTCGATGACCGGGCGTGCGGTGTAGGTCTTGCCTTCCTCGGGGTCGTAGTCCCCGGCGCGGCGTTTGATCTTGCTGATCCGCGCCAGGGGGCGCTCGATCGGGTGTTCGTGGGCGTCGTCGATCGCCAGGTAGAAGCGCACCCAGGGTTCGCCATTCTTCTTGAAGCGCTTGATGTCGCGCGCGCTGAGGGAAGCGGTCTTGGCGCCGGTGTCCAGCTTGGCGGCGACTTCGAGGTCCAGATCCTTCAGCCTGGCGTATTCATTGAGGCCGTAGACGGTCTTCTCGTTGGCGAGGCCAAGGCCGGGGAGGGCGAAGAGGCAGGCAATCAGGGCGAAGGGCTTGAGTGTCATAAGTCCTTTGAGCGTAACGCGATCATCGGTCCAGGAGCCCGGCCCACGGCCTTCTTGGCTGCGGCGCCTGGTCTGGGAGTCTTACAGGCTAGTCATCGGTGCCCAGACTGGCGCTGGCGGCGCGCATTCTAACACGTGGATTTTCTGCCGCGACAGACGCTTATGGCGCCGGAGCCGAACATCCAAGGCCCTGACTTAAATCCTGGGCTCACGACGGATTGTCGACAATTGGTCGAATGGTGTTTGACAGATTGGCTTTTATGGCAGTAGTTTTGCGTCATCGCTTACGAATGTGTCGACAATCATGCTGGACATCCCTGAAGCCCCCACCACTGGACAACTGGACTCGGAAACCCTTGCCGAGAGCGTCTTCCGGCGTATCCAGGCGGCCATAGTGCGCGGCGAGATCGCCCCCGGCAGCAAGATCTCCGAGCCCGAGCTGGCGCGCACCTATGGCATCAGCCGTGGCCCGCTGCGCGAGGCGATCCACCGCCTGGAAGGCCAGCGCCTGCTGGTGCGCGTGCCCCATGTCGGTGCCCGGGTGGTGTCGCTGAATCCTGCCGAGCTGATCGAGCTCTACGAGATCCGCGAATCCCTGGAAGGCATGGCCTGTCGCCTGGCCGCCGAGCGCATGAGCCAGGCCGAGATCGACGAGCTGCGCCGGGTGCTGGATACCCATGAGCGCGACGAGGCTTTCCAGGCCGGCCGTGGCTACTACCAGCAGGAAGGCGATTTCGACTTCCACTACCGGATCATCCAGGGCAGCGGCAACCAGACCCTGACCAAGATGCTCTGCGGGGAGCTCTACCAGCTGGTGCGCATGTACCGCCTGCAGTTCTCCAGCGTGCCGAACCGGCCGCGCCAGGCCTTCGCCGAACACCACCGTATTCTCGATGCCATCGCCGATCGTGACGGCGAGCTGGCCGAGTTGCTGATGCGCCGTCACATCGGCGCTTCCAAGCGCAATATCGAGCGCCACTACCAGGAAGCGCTCGCCAACCCGTCCAAAACACGAGGTGAGTCATGAGTCAGAAAACCGCCGGCCAGCGCTTCCGCGACGCCATCGCCGAGGAACGTCCGCTGCAGGTCATCGGTGCCATCAACGCCAACCATGCGCTGCTGGCCAAGCGTGCCGGCTTCAAGGCCATCTACCTGTCCGGTGGCGGTGTCGCCGCCGGCTCGCTGGGCCTGCCGGACCTGGGCATCAATACCCTGGACGACGTGCTCACCGACGTGCGCCGCATCACCGACGTCTGCGACCTGCCGCTGCTGGTGGATATCGACACCGGTTTCGGTCCCAGCGCCTTCAATATCGAGCGCACCGTCAAGAACCTGATCAAGGCCGGTGCCGCTGCCGCCCACATCGAGGACCAGGTCGGCGCCAAGCGCTGTGGCCACCGTCCGGGCAAGGAAATCGTCTCCACCGAGGAGATGGTCGATCGCGTCCGGGCCGCCGCTGATGCCAAGACCGACCCGAACTTCTTCCTGATCGCCCGTACCGACGCCATCCAGGCCGAAGGTGTGGATGCCGCCATCGAGCGCTGCCTGCGCTACGTCGAAGCCGGCGCCGATGCCATCTTCGCCGAAGCGGCCTACGACCTGCCGACCTACAAGCGTTTCGTCGACGCGCTGAATGTGCCGATCCTGGCCAACATCACCGAGTTCGGCGCGACCCCGCTGTTCTCCCGCGACGAGCTGGCCTCGGTCGGCGTGGCCATCCAGCTCTACCCGCTGTCGGCCTTCCGCGCCGCCAACAAGGCCGCCGAAGCCGTTTACACGGCGATTCGCCGCGATGGCCACCAGAAAGAAGTCATCGACCTGATGCAGACCCGTGCGGAGCTGTACGACCGCATCGGCTACCACGCCTTCGAGCAGAAGCTCGACGCGCTGTTCGCCGCCAACAAGAAATGACCGGACGCGGGCCGCCGCCCACCAGGGCGGCCCGTGGAAAAAGACGCACGCAACCGGATTGAATGAGGAGAATCAAGCGATGAACGCTACTGCCGAAACCACCACCCCGGGCTTCAAGCCGAAAAAATCCGTGGCCCTGAGCGGCACTGCCGCCGGCAACACCGCCCTGTGCACCGTTGGCCGTACCGGCAACGACCTGCACTACCGTGGCTATGACATTCTCGACTTTGCCAACGCCTGTGAGTTCGAGGAAATCGCTCACCTGCTGGTGCACGGCAAGCTGCCGAACATCGCCGAGCTGGCCGGCTACAAGGCCAAGCTGAAGGCCCTGCGCGGCCTGCCGGCCGGCGTCAAGGCCGCCCTCGAGCAGCTGCCGCCGTCCGCCCACCCGATGGATGTGATGCGCACCGCCGTTTCCGTACTGGGTTGCCTGTCGCCGGAGAAGGACGACCACAACCATCCGGGCGCCCGTGACATCGCCGACAAGCTGATGGCCTGCCTGGGTTCCGCCCTGCTGTACTGGTACCACTTCAGCCACAACGGCAAGCGCATCGACGTCGAGACCGATGACGACTCCATCGGCGGCCACTTCCTGCACCTGCTGCACGGCGAGAAGCCGCGCGACTCCTGGGTCCGCGCCATGCACACCTCGCTGATTCTCTACGCCGAGCACGAGTTCAACGCCTCCACCTTCACCTCCCGGGTGATCGCCGGCACCGGCTCCGACATGTACTCCTGCATCACCGGCGCCATCGGCGCGCTGCGCGGGCCGAAGCACGGCGGCGCCAACGAAGTGGCCTTCGAGATCCAGAAGCGCTACGACAACCCGGACGAAGCGGAAGCCGACATCCGCGCCCGCGTCGAGAAGAAGGAAGTGGTGATCGGCTTCGGCCACCCGGTCTACACCGTATCCGACCCGCGCAACAAGGTGATCAAGGAAGTCGCCCGCCAGCTCTCCGACGAGCAGAAGAACACCAAGATGTTCGACATCGCCGAGCGCCTGGAAAGCGTGATGTGGGAAATCAAGAAGATGTTCCCCAACCTCGACTGGTTCAGCGCCGTCAGCTACCACATGATGGGCGTGCCCACCGCCATGTTCACCCCGCTGTTCGTGATCGCCCGTACCTCCGGCTGGTCCTCCCACGTCATCGAGCAGCGTATCGACGGCAAGATCATCCGCCCGAGCGCCAACTACGTCGGCCCGGAAGATCTGAAGTTCGTGCCGCTCAAGGATCGCAAATAAGATGAACAGCCAATACCGCAAGAGCCTGCCGGGCACCCAGCTGGACTACTTCGACGCCCGCGCGGCCGTCGAGGCGATCCAGGCCGGTGCCTGGGAAAAACTGCCCTACACCTCCCGCGTACTCGCCGAACAGCTGGTGCGCCGCTGCGAGCCGGCGAGCCTGACCGCGTCGCTGGAACAGCTGATCTACCGCAAGCGCGACCTGGACTTCCCCTGGTACCCGGCGCGCGTGGTCTGCCACGACATCCTCGGCCAGACCGCACTGGTCGACCTGGCCGGCCTGCGTGATGCCATCGCCGAGCAGGGTGGCGATCCGTCCAAGGTCAACCCGGTGGTGCCGACCCAGTTGATCGTCGACCACTCGCTGGCCGTCGAAGCCCCGGGCTTCGACCCGGAAGCCTTCGAGAAGAACCGCGCCATCGAGGATCGCCGCAACGAAGACCGCTTCCACTTCATCGAGTGGACCAAGACCGCGTTCAAGAACGTCGACGTGATCCCGGCCGGCAACGGCATCATGCACCAGATCAACCTGGAGAAGATGAGCCCGGTGATCCAGGCGCGTGGCGGCGTTGCCTTCCCCGACACCTGCGTCGGCACCGACTCGCACACCCCGCACGTCGATGCCCTGGGCGTGATCGCCATCGGCGTCGGCGGCCTGGAAGCCGAAACCGTGATGCTCGGCCATCCGTCGATGATGCGCCTGCCCGACATCGTCGGTGTCGAGCTGACCGGCAAGCGCAAGCCGGGCATCACCGCCACCGATATCGTCCTGGCGCTGACCGAGTTCCTGCGCAAGGAGCGCGTGGTGGGTGCCTACGTCGAGTTCTTCGGCGAGGGCGCTGACAGCCTGTCGATCGGCGACCGCGCGACCATCTCCAACATGTGCCCGGAATACGGCGCCACCGCGGCGATGTTCTATATCGACCAGCAGACCATCGACTACCTCAAGCTCACCGGCCGCGAGCCCGAGCAGGTGGCGCTGGTGGAGAACTACGCGAAGACCCTCGGCTTGTGGAGCGACTCCCTGCAGACCGCCGAGTACGAGCGCGTGCTGAGCTTCGACCTGGGTACCGTGGTCCGCAACATGGCCGGACCAAGCAACCCGCACCGCCGCCTGCCGACCTCGGCCCTGGCCGAGCGCGGCATCGCCGACGAAGCCAAGCTGCAAAGCGGCAAGGCCGAGGAAGCCGAGGGCCTGATGCCCGATGGCGCGGTGATCATCGCCGCCATCACCAGCTGTACCAACACCTCCAACCCACGCAACGTGGTCGCCGCCGGCCTGCTGGCGAAGAAGGCCAACGTGCTGGGCCTGGTGCGCAAGCCGTGGGTGAAGACCTCCTTCGCTCCGGGTTCCAAGGTCGCCAAGCTGTACCTGGAAGAAGCCGGTCTGCTGCCGGAGCTGGAAAAGCTGGGCTTCGGCATCGTCGCCTACGCCTGCACCACCTGCAACGGCATGTCCGGCGCGCTGGAACCTGCGATCCAGCAGGAAATCATCGACCGCGACCTGTACGCGACCGCTGTGCTGTCGGGTAACCGCAACTTCGACGGCCGTATCCACCCGTACGCCAAGCAGGCCTTCCTGGCCTCGCCGCCGCTGGTGGTCGCCTACGCCATCGCCGGTACCGTGCGCTTCGATATCGAGCAGGATGTGCTGGGCACCGACAAGGACGGCAACCCCGTCACCCTGAAGGACCTGTGGCCGTCCGACGAGGAAATCGACGCCATCGTCGCCGCCAGCGTCAAGCCGGAGCAGTTCCGCCAGATCTACATCCCGATGTTCGACCTGGGCAACGTGAAGGAAGCGGACAGCCCGCTGTACGACTGGCGCCCGATGTCCACCTACATCCGTCGCCCGCCGTACTGGGAAGGCGCCCTGGCCGGTGAGCGCACCCTCAAGGGCATGCTCCCGCTGGCGATCCTGCCGGACAACATCACCACCGACCACCTGTCGCCGTCCAACGCCATCCTGCTGAACAGCGCGGCTGGCGAGTACCTGGCGAAGATGGGCCTGCCGGAGGAGGACTTCAACTCCTACGCGACCCACCGTGGCGACCACCTGACCGCGCAGCGCGCGACCTTCGCCAACCCGCAGCTGGTCAACGAAATGGCCGTTGTCGATGGCGCGGTGAAGAAGGGGTCGCTGGCGCGTGTCGAGCCGGAAGGCAAGGTGATGCGCATGTGGGAAGCGATCGAAACCTACATGAACCGCAAGCAGAACCTGATCATCGTCGCCGGTGCCGACTATGGCCAGGGTTCGTCCCGTGACTGGGCGGCCAAGGGCGTGCGCCTGGCCGGGGTCGAGGTGATCGTGGCCGAGGGCTTCGAGCGCATCCACCGTACCAACCTGGTCGGCATGGGCGTCCTGCCGGTCGAGTTCAAGCCGGGCACCACCCGCCTGACGCTGCAACTCGACGGTACCGAGACCTACGACATCCAGGGCGAGCTGTCGCCCGGCTGCGATCTGACCCTGGTGGTCAATCGCCGCAACGGCGAAGTGGTCGAAGTGCCGGTGACCTGCCGCCTGGACACCGCCGCCGAGGTGAATGTGTACAAGGCCGGTGGCGTGCTGCAGCGCTTCGCCAAGGACTTCCTCGAGTCGTCCGTGGCGTGATGTAAAGGCTCCGGCCTGCCTTGTGGCGGGCCGGAACAAAGGCCCCTCTCCCTGACCCTCTCCCTGAAGGGAGAGGGGACCGTTCCGCGCAGGATGAAACCATTGTGTCAGCCGGCACGGACAACTCCCTCTCACTTCAGGGAGAGGGCGGGGGAGAGGGCTGCCCCATAGAGCAACCAGGTACCGAACTCATGTCCCACGTACCCCAGATCAAAGTACCCGCCACCTACATCCGTGGCGGCACCAGCAAGGGCGTGTTCTTCCGCCTGCAGGACCTGCCCGAGCGCTGCCAGGTGCCGGGTGAGGCGCGCGATGCGCTGTTCATGCGAGTGATCGGCAGTCCCGATCCCTACTCCGCCCACATCGACGGCATGGGCGGGGCCACCTCCAGCACCAGCAAATGCGTGATCCTGTCGAAGAGCAGCCAGCCTGATCACGATGTGGACTACCTCTACGGCCAGATCTCCATCGACAAGGCCTTCGTCGACTGGAGCGGCAACTGCGGCAACCTGTCCACCGCCGCCGGGGCCTTCGCCCTGCACGCCGGCCTGGTGGATCCGGCGCGCATTCCGCAGAACGGCACCTGCGTGGTGCGCATCTGGCAGGCCAATATCCAGAAAACCATCATCGCCCATGTGCCGGTCACCAATGGCCAGGTCCAGGAAACCGGCGACTTCGAGCTGGACGGCGTGACCTTCCCGGCCGCGGAAATCGTGCTGGAATTCCTCGATCCGTCCGATGACGGCGAGGAGGGCGGCTCCATGTTCCCCACCGGCAACCTGGTCGACGACCTGGAAGTGCCGGGCATCGGCACGCTGAAGGCGACCATGATCACCGCCGGCATTCCCACCGTGTTCGTCAATGCCGAGGACATCGGCTACAGCGGAACCGAACTGCGCGAGGACATCAACGGCAACCCCGAAGCACTGGCCCGTTTCGAGGCCATCCGCGTCGCCGGGGCCCTGCGCATGGGGCTGATCAAGACCCCCGAAGAGGCCGCCACCCGCCAGCACACGCCGAAGATCGCCTTCGTCGCCAAGCCCAGGGACTACCGGGCCTCCAGCGGCAAGACGGTCAAGGCTGACGAGGTCGACCTGCTGGTGCGCGCCCTGTCCATGGGCAAGCTGCACCACGCCATGATGGGCACCGCTGCCGTGGCCATCGGTACCGCCGCGGCCATTCCGGGCACCCTGGTGAACCTCGCCGCCGGTGGCGGCGAACGTAATGCCGTGCGCTTCGGCCACCCGTCGGGCACCCTGCGCGTGGGCGCCGAGGCGGCCAGGGTGGACGGCGAATGGACGGTGACCAAGGCCATCATGAGCCGCAGCGCCCGCGTGCTGATGGAAGGTTGGGTGCGGGTGCCGGGGGAGGCCTTCTAGATAGCTGGAAGCTTGAAGCTGGAAGCTGGAAGTGAAAGGCGCATCCTGCCTGGCTTCTAGCTTCTAGCTTCTAGCTTCTAGCTTCTAGCTTCTAGCTTCTAGCTTCTAGCTTCTAGCTTCTAGCTTCTAGCTTCTAGCTTCTAGCTTCTAGCCTATTTCAGCCTTCTTTCCACACCCTTCTCGACCAGAATCTTCGCCGAGATTTCCTCCACCGAGAAATGCGTGGAGTTGATGAAGTTGATGTTTTCCCGGCGGAACAGGTTTTCCACTTCGCGCACCTCGAACTCGCACTGGGCGAAGCTGGCGTAGCGGCTGTTGGGCTTGCGCTCGTTGCGGATGGCGGTGAGGCGGTCGGGATCGATGGTCAGGCCGAAAAGCTTGTCCTTGTGCTGCTTGAGGGCGGAAGGCAGCTGCAGGCGCTCCATATCTTCCTCGGTCAGCGGATAGTTTGCGGCACGAATTCCGTATTGCATTGCCATATATAGACAGGTGGGTGTCTTGCCGCAGCGGGAGACGCCGACGAGGATGAGGTCGGCCTTGTTGTAGTAGTGGGTGCGGGCGCCGTCGTCGTTGTCCAGGGCGAAGTTCACCGCCTCGATGCGCTCCATGTAGTTGGAGTGCTGGCCGATGGAGTGGGATTTGCCCACCGAGTATGAGGAATGCGAGGTAAGTTCCTGTTCCAGCGGCGAAAGGAAGGTGGAGAAGATGTCGATCATGAAACCGTTGGAAGTGGCCAGGGTGTCACGGATCTCCTGGTTCACTATGGTGTCGAAGATGATCGGGCGGGCGCCGTCGGCCTCCGCAGCCTTGTTGATTTGCTGTACCATGGCGCGCGCTTTTTCAACGCTGTCGATGTAAGGCCGCGTGATCTTGTTGAAGGTAATGGTCTCGAACTGCGCCAGGAGGCTCTGGCCAAGGGTTTCCGCAGTGATACCAGTGCCGTCGGAGATGAAGAAAGCGGTTCGTTTCATTTGCGCCAAAGGCCTTAAGTCAGGAACGATTCTTGGCTATGATAGGCCGCGTTTTTCGCCAGGCCCCAGCCGGTCGGCATTGTGACGTATTTTTCTGGACCAAAGCCAGAACGCTGCGGAGTTGCTCCGCATGAGCTTTTCCAACAATTAGTGGAGAGATCACCTTGGTAGAGTACGTAGTTTCCCTCGATAAGCTCGGCGTTCACGATGTTGAGCATGTGGGGGGCAAGAACGCATCCCTGGGCGAGATGATCAGCAATCTGGCTGGCGCCGGCGTTTCCGTTCCCGGTGGTTTCGCCACGACCGCCCAGGCCTACCGTGACTTCCTCGAGCAGAGTGGCCTGAACGATCGCATTCATGCCGCCCTCGACAAGCTCGATGTGGATGACGTCAGCGCCCTGGCCAAGACCGGCGCCGAAATCCGCCAGTGGGTGATGGACGCCGAGTTCCCGGCGCGCCTGGATGCGGAAATCCGCGAGGCCTTCGCCGAACTTTCCAAGGGCAACGACAACCTGGCCGTTGCCGTGCGTTCCTCGGCCACCGCCGAAGACCTGCCCGACGCCTCCTTCGCCGGCCAGCAGGAAACCTTCCTCAACATTCGTGGCGTGGACAACGTGATCCGTGCCGCCAAGGAGGTTTTCGCCTCCCTGTTCAATGACCGCGCCATCGCCTACCGCGTGCACCAGGGCTTCGACCACAAGCTGGTGGCCCTGTCCGCCGGTGTGCAGCGCATGGTCCGTTCGGAAACCGGCACCGCCGGCGTGATGTTCACCCTGGACACCGAGTCCGGCTTCCGTGACGTGGTGTTCATCACCGCCGCCTATGGCCTCGGCGAGACCGTGGTACAAGGCGCCGTGAACCCCGACGAGTTCTACGTGCACAAGCCGACCCTGGAAGCCGGCCGTCCCGCCATCCTGCGCCGCAACCTGGGCAGCAAGGCGATCAAGATGATCTACGGCGAAGAAGCCAAGGCCGGCAAATCGGTGAAGACCGTCGATGTCGACCGCGCCGACCGCGCCCGCTTCGCCCTGACCGAAGCCGAAGTCACCGAGCTGGCCAAGCAGGCCCTGATCATCGAGAAGCACTATGGCCGCCCGATGGACATCGAGTGGGCGAAAGACGGCGACGACGGCAAGCTGTACATCGTGCAGGCCCGTCCGGAAACCGTTAAGAGCCGTGCCAGCGCCACCGTGATGGAGCGCTACCTGCTGAAGGAGAAGGGCAAGGTCCTGGTGGAAGGCCGCGCCATCGGCCAGCGCATCGGCGCCGGCCCGGTTCGCGTGATCCACGACGTATCCGAAATGGACAAGGTCCAGCCGGGCGACGTGCTGGTCTCCGACATGACCGACCCGGATTGGGAGCCGGTGATGAAGCGCGCCAGCGCCATCGTCACCAACCGCGGCGGCCGTACCTGCCATGCGGCGATCATCGCCCGTGAACTGGGCATCCCGGCCGTCGTCGGTTGCGGTAACGCCACCTCCGTGCTGAAGGATGGCCAGGGCGTCACGGTTTCCTGCGCCGAAGGCGATACCGGCTTCATCTTCGAAGGCCAGCTGGGCTTCGATATCCGCAAGAACTCGGTGGACGCCATGCCCGAGCTGCCGTTCAAGATCATGATGAACGTCGGCAACCCGGACCGCGCCTTCGACTTCGCCCAGCTGCCCAACGAGGGCGTGGGCCTGGCCCGCCTCGAGTTCATCATCAACCGCATGATCGGCGTGCACCCGAAGGCGCTGCTGAACTTCGCCAGCCTGCCGGCCGAGATCAAGGAAAGCGTCGAGAAGCGCATCGCCGGTTACAACGACCCGGTGGGCTTCTACGTCGAGAAGCTGGTGGAAGGTATCAGCACCCTGGCCGCGGCCTTCTGGCCGAAGAAGGTCATCGTGCGCCTGTCGGACTTCAAGTCCAACGAGTACGCCAACCTGATCGGCGGCAAGCTCTACGAACCGGAAGAAGAGAACCCGATGCTCGGCTTCCGCGGTGCGTCCCGCTACATCAGCGAGTCCTTCCGTGACTGCTTCGAGCTGGAATGCCGTGCGCTGAAGAAAGTGCGCAACGAGATGGGCCTGACCAACGTCGAGATCATGGTGCCCTTCGTGCGTACCCTGGGCGAGGCCTCGCAGGTGGTCGAGCTGCTGGCCAGCAATGGCCTGAAGCGCGGCGAGAACGGCCTGAAGGTCATCATGATGTGCGAACTGCCGTCCAACGCCCTGCTGGCCGACGAGTTCCTGGAGTTCTTCGATGGCTTCTCCATCGGCTCCAACGACCTGACCCAGCTGACCCTGGGCCTGGATCGCGACTCCGGTATCGTCGCCCACCTGTTCGACGAGCGTAACCCGGCGGTGAAGAAGCTGCTGGCCAATGCCATCGCCGCCTGCAACAAGGCCGGCAAGTACATCGGCATCTGCGGCCAGGGCCCGTCCGACCATCCGGATCTGGCCAAGTGGCTGATGGAGCAGGGCATCGAAAGCGTTTCCCTGAACCCCGACTCCGTGCTGGACACCTGGTTCTTCCTGGCGGAAGGTCAGGCCTGATCCCGGGTTGGTTGATTGACGAAAAGGGCGGGTTCGAAACCCGCCCTTTTTTGTGCAAGCGAAAATCATGCAGAGCAGTAGCGATCTCTTTCCCGTCGCGCTGATAAGCGCGGAACTTCGTGGCGACCTGACCGAGGATGTCTATCGCCTGAAGCCCAACAACAGCCCGGACCCCAGTGTCGAGCTGGTGCTGACCCGGCTTGGCCGTTTCGGCCAGGAGGCCGCCCGTGGCGTGCCGGTCGTCCTGGTCCATGGCAGCTTTTCCAATCGTCGTTTCTGGTATTCGCCCAAGGGCCTTGGCCTGGGGCCCCATCTCGCCCGTGCCGGTTTCGATGTCTGGATCGCCGAGATGCGTGGCCACGGTCTTTCGCCGCGCAACCAGCAATATCGCCGCAATCGCGTGGCCGACTACGCGCGCTACGACCTTCCGGCCATCGCCGGATTCGTTCGCGAGCAGAGCGGACAGGTGCCGCACTGGATCGGTCATTCCCTGGGCGGCACCACCCTGGCCGCGGCCCTGGGCGGGCAGTACCTGGGGGAAGGGCAGGTGGCTTCGGCGGCGCTGTTCGGCAGCCAGGTCAGCCGCGTCTACTGGCCCCTGAAAATGCCGCCGGTGGCGTGGGGCGGCCGCCTGCTGCTCAAGCGCTTCGAAGTGCTGTCCGGTACCCTGTTCAAGCGCGGGCCGGAAGACGAGCCCATTGGCCTGGCCCTGGAGAGCCTGCGCTGGCACGGCCTGTTCGGCCGCTTCGGCGATGCCGAGCGGGATTGGTGGGCCGGGCTGGCGGATGTACGCGTGCCGGTATTGGCCGTGGCGGCGGCGGGCGACCTGCAGGACCCGGTCTGGGCCTGCCGCAAGCTGGTGGAGCAGGTGCCCGAGGCGTATCGCCATTTCCAGCGCCTGGCGAAGGAAGAGGGGTTCAGCGATGACTTCGACCATCTCGCCATGCTGGTGAGCAAGGCCGCCGAGCGCGAGGTCTGGCCGCTGGTGACCCACTGGCTGGCGCACCAACGCTTGCCGGACGGGGAGCGGGCCGCCGAGGCCCTGGTGCTCTGATTCGCCACTTGCCGACGGCCCAAGGTTTCGGCTCGCCGGAGGCTGTGCTAAAGATGGCGGGAATCGCCGGAGCGGAGGCTCCATGTTCGTAGCGCTGGAACGACTGATCAACCTGCAGGAAGGCTACCGCGGCACTTTTCAGGTGCAGGGTCGTCAATTGTTACTGATCGTCGTTGATCAGCAGCCGATCCTCATGGAAAATCGCTGCCCACACCAGGGCGCGCCCCTGCACACCGGCACCCTCGAGGGCAGGGTGCTGCGGTGCGCCAGGCATGGCATGGCGTTCGACCTGGCCAATGGCCGCCCGGTCAATGCGCCTTGCCCTCCGTTGCAGCGCCTGCCGCTGGCCTATGACGGCGACCGCATCGGTCTCGATCTGTAACTGCTATCAAGGAGATGTCCATGCAATACGTTACCCCTGATCTGTGCGATGCCTACCCGGACCTGGTCCAGGTCGTCGAACCCATGTTCAGCAACTTCGGTGGGCGCGATTCCTTCGGCGGTGAGATCGTCACCATCAAGTGCTTCGAGGACAACTCCCTGGTCAAGGAGCAGGTCGACCTGCCGGGCAAGGGCAAGGTGCTGGTGGTGGACGGTGGTGGCTCCCTGCGTCGTGCCCTGCTGGGTGACATGCTGGCCGAGAAGGCGGCGAAGAATGGTTGGGAAGGTATCGTCGTCTACGGTTGCATCCGCGATGTCGACGTCATCGCCCAGACCGACCTGGGTGTCCAGGCCCTGGCCAGCCACCCGATGAAAACCGACAAGCGCGGCATCGGCGACCTCAACGTGGCGGTCACCTTCGGTGGCGTCACCTTCCGCCCGGGCGAGTTCGTCTATGCCGACAACAACGGCATCATCATTTCGCCAGAACCCCTGGAAATGCCGGCCTGATCGAAGAAGCCCGGGCTTCTCTTCCAAGGAGAGTTGATGTTCGAGGAGCGGAACGCCCAGTGGGGGCTGGTACACGCCTTCGTGCTGGACGGAAGGGGCGGCGCGGCGCCGATTTTCCGGGAGGCGCTGGCCGGCCTGCAATTGAAGCCGGAGCAGAGCCTCTGGCTGCACTGGGACCGCAGCCACCCCTTGGCGCGGCGCTGGCTGCGCGAGCAGAGCGGATTGTCCGAGTTCACCTGCGACCTCCTGCTGGAAGAAAGCACCCGGCCGCGCATGCTGGCCTTGCCGGACGACGAGCTGCTGCTGTTCCTCCGGGGCGTCAACCTGAATCCGGGCGCGGTCCCGGAGGACATGGTGTCGGTGCGCATCTTCGCGGCGGCGCAGCGCATCGTCTCCCTGCGCCTGCGGTCGCTGCATGCCACCGATGAGCTGATCGCGCAGTGGGCCCAGGGCTCCGGACCGAAGGTGGCCTCGGAAGTGCTGCTCTATCTGGCCGAGCACCTGACCGACAAGGTCGACTCGCTGGTGGCCGAGCTGTCCGAGAAGGTCGATGAACAGGAGGAGCACCTGGACAACAACGAGCGTTTTCGCCCGGACCATGACCTGATGCTGCAGATCCGTCGGCGCGCCGCCGGACTCAAGCGCTTCCTGGCGCCCCAGCGCGATATCTACGGGCAACTGGCGCGCAGCCGGATGCCCTGGTTCGTCGAGGACGACAGCGACTACTGGAACGAGCTGAACAACCGCCTGACCCGTTACCTGGAAGAGCTGGAGCTGATCCGCGAGCGCATCGGCCTGGTGCTGGAAAGCGAAAGCCGCCGACAGGGCGAGCGCACCAGCCGTACCATGTACCTGCTCGGCATCACCACCGGCTTCTTCCTGCCATTGAGCTTCATCACGGGCTTGCTGGGCATGAACGTGGGCGGCATTCCCGGCGACGGGGCGCCTTACGGTTTCATCATCGCCAGTCTGCTGATCCTGGGCGTGGCGGGGTTCCAGCTCTGGCTGTTCCGTCGATTGCGCTGGCTCTGATGTGACCTGGGCCGCCCCGGGCACGTCTAGCCGACATATCCACGCGAGGTGCGCATGCACGATCCGTTCGAAGAATCCCTGCGGGACCTGCTCAAGGCGTCCCCGCACTCCGACCACGACGATGACGCCACCCTGGGCCGTGTGCTCAAGACGGCCAATCGCCAGGTGGGCGCCGGGGATCTGTTCAGCCTCATGGGCCATTGGCTCGAGGCGATGATGATGGCCCTCAACAATGGTTCGCCTCACCTGGCGCCCGTATCGCGCCGCAATGCTTCTGTCCGTTCTGCAGATAAGGCTGATTGAACATGGAATTCGACCCCTGGACCCAAGGACTCGTTAACGCCATGACGTCGGTGTGGACACCGGTGGCAGGCTTCATTCCGCGCCTGTTCGGCGCGCTGGTGGTGGTGCTGCTCGGTTTCGTGGTGGCGAAGCTGCTGGACACCCTGCTCTCCAAGCTGCTGGCCAAGATCGGGCTGGACCGCCTGATGGCGGGCACGGGCCTGACCAAGATGCTGGCCCGCGCCGGCATCCAGGTACCGGTTTCGACCCTGATCGGCAAGATCGTCTACTGGTTCGTGCTGCTGATCTTCCTGGTGTCCGCCGCCGAATCGCTGGGACTGGACCGGGTTTCCGCCACTCTCGACGTGCTGGCCCTGTACCTGCCCAAGGTGCTGGGTGCGGCCCTGGTGCTGCTGGCGGGTGTGCTGCTGGCGCAACTGGTCAGCGGGCTGGTGCGCGGCGCAGCCGAAGGTGTCGGCCTGGAATACGCCCATGGCCTGGGTCGAATCGCCCAGGGGCTGGTGATCATCATCAGCATCTCCGTGGCTATCGGCCAGCTGGAGGTCAAGACCGACCTGCTGAACAACGTCATCGCCATCGTGCTGATTTCCTTCGGCCTGGCGGCGGCGCTGGCGCTGGGCCTCGGCAGTCGCGAGATAGCCGGGCAGATCCTCGCCGGCATCTATGTGCGCGAACTTTATCAGGTCGGGCAACAAGTGAAGGTCGGCGATGTCGAAGGGCAGATCGAGGAGATCGGCACGGTGAAGACCCTGCTGCTCACCGAGGAAGGTGAGCTGGTATCGGTGTCGAACCGCACCCTGCTCGATCAACGGGTAACCAGCCGCTAACACGATGGCATTTCCCTGCTAATGTATGCCGCCAGACAGGGCGCGCGGACCTCGCGCCCCGGCGGCTTTTGACCTGACTGTCGGCCCGACCCCTTTTGAACAAGCCCCAATCGCTTTCCTTGCGCTATGACCCACGCGAGCTCTCGGACGAGGAGCTGGTGGAGCGCGCGCATGGCGAGTTGTTCCATGTCACTCGCGCCTATGAAGAATTGATGCGCCGCTATCAGCGCACCTTGTTCAATGTCTGTGCCCGCTACTTGGGGAACGACCGCGACGCTGATGATGTCTGTCAGGAAGTGATGCTCAAGGTGCTCTATGGACTGAAGAACTTCGAAGGCAAGTCGAAGTTCAAGACATGGCTATATAGCATCACCTACAACGAGTGCATTACCCAATATCGGAAAGAACGTCGCAAGCGTCGTTTGCTTGATGCGCTGAGTCTGGATCCTTTGGAAGAAGCTTCCGAAGAGAAAGCTCCCAAGGTCGAGGAACGGGGAGGCCTGGAGCGTTGGTTGGTACATGTCAACCCCATTGACCGGGAAATTCTTGTGCTACGTTTTGTCGCAGAGCTGGAGTTCCAGGAGATCGCCGACATTATGCACATGGGCCTGAGCGCCACAAAAATGCGCTACAAACGTGCACTTGATCGCCTGCGTGAAAAATTCTCGGGCCTCGCCGAAACTTAGTTCGGGAAAAATAATCTCTTATGGGCTGGCACCTTCTGCTAGAATTGCCGCCCAAGTTGTCCGGAGATTGTTCGACAACTTACTGACCACCAAGATGGGGATTTACGGATGAAACTGAAAAACACCTTAGGCGTAGCCGTTGGCTCTCTTGTTGCCGCCTTTTCGCTGAACGCGCTGGCTCAGGGCCAAGGCGCAGTTGAGGTGGAAGCTTTCGGTAAGCGTTACTTCACCGACAGTTCTCGCGATCTCGAGAACGGCAACCTGTACGGCGGCTCGGTAGGCTACTACCTGACCGACGACGTCTCCCTGGCTCTGTCGTACGGCGAATACCACGACATGACCTCCGAAGACTCCTTCGGCACCGATGGCCACAAGGACATCAAGGGCAACCTCGCATCCCTGGATGCCATCTACCACTTCGGTACTCCGGGTGTTGGCCTGCGTCCGTACGTTTCTGCCGGCTTCGCCCATCAGAACATCAGCAACATCCCGCCGCGCACTGGCCGTGACCACAGCACCTTTGCCAACGTCGGCACCGGTCTGAAGTACTACTTCACCGAGAACTTCTTCGCCAAGGCGGGCCTGGACGGCATGTACAACCTGGACGCCCAGGAAGCCGAGTGGATGGCCGGTGTTGGCGTTGGTGTCAACTTCGGTGGTTCCACCAAGCAGGCTGAGCCGGCTCCGGCCCCGGTTGCCGAAGTGTGCGCCGACAGCGACAACGACGGTGTTTGCGACAACGTCGACAAGTGCCCGGACACCCCGGCCAACGTCACCGTTGACGCCGATGGCTGCCCGGCTGTTGCCGAAGTCGTTCGTGTCGAGCTGGACGTGAAGTTCGACTTCGACAAGGCCAAGGTCAAGGAAGAAAGCTACGGCGACATCAAGAATCTGGCTGACTTCATGAACCAGTACCCGTCCACCACCACCACCGTTGAAGGCCACACCGACTCCGTTGGTACCGACGCCTACAACCAGAAGCTGTCCGAGCGTCGTGCCAACGCCGTTCGCGAAGTGCTGGTCGACCAGTACGGTGTAGGTGGCGAGCGCGTCAACGCTGTCGGCTACGGCGAAACCCGTCCGGTTGCTGATAACGCTACTGCTGAAGGCCGCGCTGTTAACCGTCGCGTAGAAGCCGAAGTGGAAGCCCAGGCCAAGTAATTGGTTCGAGCTTCAGGAGAAACCCGGCCCCGGCCGGGTTTTTCTTTGCCTGGAGAAAAGTGCCGGAGCGGCCGGCCGGCGTTGCGGCCAGGGTTGGTGCGCACGGCGCACCCTTGCGCGAGGTGTCGTGCGGTAGGGGGCGCTGTGCGCACCGGATACCGTCAGGCAGCCGCACCCAGGTAGCTGGCGAAGATCCATAAAAAAGCCCGGCAAAGCCGGGCAAGCACTACTTCGCAGGAGCGAAGAGGGATCAGGCGGTCTGCGCCATGGGCATAACCGCGGCTGCCGCGGCCACTTCGCCTATTACGAGGATGGCCGGGCTCTTCAGTTCGAAAGCCCTGGCATCTGCTTGCATTTGTCCAAGGGAACTGCGGCATTCGCGCTGGTGGGGCAGGGAGGCGTTTTCGATCATCGCCACGGGCATGGCGCTGGACATGCCGCCCGCCAGAAGCCCCTCGCGGATGTCCGCCAGCTTGGCCACGCCCATGTAGACCACCAGGGTGGTGCCCGATTGCGCCAGGGCGTGCCAGTTGAGGCTGCTGTCGTCCTGGGTGTGGGCGGTGACCAGGGTCACGCCACGGCTGATGCCGCGCAGCGTGAGGGGGATGCCGCAGTTGGTGGCGCCGGCCAGGCCAGCGGTGATGCCGTTGACCAGCTCGCTCTCGATGCCGCGTTCGGCCAGCCACTCGGCCTCCTCGCTGCCACGGCCGAAGATACAGGGGTCGCCGCCTTTCAGCCGTACCACGCACTTGCCCTGCCGCGCATAGCGCAGCATCAGGCGGTGGATGAATTCCTGGGGCGTCGAGCGGCAGCCGCCGCGTTTGCCGACGCGGATAACCCGGGCCGCGTGGCAGTGCTCCAGCACCGCCGGGTTGACCAGGTCGTCGATCATCACGATTTCCGCCTGGTTCAGGGCCTTCACCGCTTTCAGGGTCAGGAGTTCGGGGTCGCCGGGACCTGCGCCCACCAGCCAGACTTTGCCGTTCATCTCGGTACTCCTCGGCGCGGGCGCCGCAGTTGATTCAGGTCCAGGCCAATACGTCGTCGGAGGCCAGTTCTATCTGCCAGTCGTGCAAGGGGCAGGCGCCGGGCATTCCCGATACTTCACCCGGATGGGGCAGGTCGCCGGCGCTGAACATCTCGATCCCGGCCACCTTGAGCCTGGTGCCGGTGCTGGAGCCCTGGTAGCGGGCGAAGCCAAGCATGGCCAGGTGGTTGGCGCAGACCTTTGCCTGTTCCATCAGTGGCGCTACCAGCCCATAGGAGATGCCGCGGTGATTGGCACACTCGCCAATGGCGTAGATGCGCGGGTCGTAGGTCTGCAGGGTGTCGTCCACCAGGATGCCGTGGTTGCAGGGCAGACCGGCCTGTTCGGCCAGCTCGGTGTTGGGCTTGATGCCGGCCGCCATGACCACCAGGTCGGCAGTGATCACCTCGCCACCGGCCAGTTGCACGGCGCAGACGCGGCCATCGCCGTTGTCGATCAGCTCTTCGGTGGCAGTGCCCAGGCGGAAGCGGATGCCGCGGGCCCGCAGGGCGCGCAGCAGCTTTTCGCCGGCAGGGCGGTCGAGTTGTTTTTCCAGCAACCAATCGGCGAGGTGCACCACGGTCACGTCCATGCCGCGTTGCTTCAGGCCGTTGGCCGCTTCCAGGCCGAGCAGGCCGCCGCCGATGACCACGGCGTGGCTGTGGGTGCGGGCGGTCTCGATCATGGCGCGGGTACCGGCGATGTCGCGATAGCCGATCACGCCCCGCAGACGATTGCCGGGGATCGACAGTCGGCTTGGCGTGGAACCGGTGGCGATCACCAGGCGGTCGTAGTCGGCGCAGGTGCCGTCTTCGGCGATCACCCGGCGACGCTGACGGTCGATCTGCACCACCTTGCGATTCAGCAGCAGCTCGATGCCGTTTTCCGCGTACCAGGCCAGGTCGTTGAGGATGATTTCCTCGAAGGACTGCTCACCCGCCAATACCGGGGAGAGCTGGGCACGGTTGTAGTTCGGATGGGGTTCGGCGCCGAACACCGTGACCTGATAGTGGTCGGGAGCGAGCCTCAGCAGCTCTTCGAGGGTACGCACTCCGGCCATGCCGTTTCCGATCACCACCAGCTTGGGTTTGTTCATGCGGGAGACTCCTGCATAAAGGTCGAGCAAACAAAAAAGGCGTCCCGCTGTTGCCAGCAGGACGCCTTTGTCCAAGTCCCGATCGATCGGGAAAGTGCCGTCTCGTCGTTGAGGCGGGCGCTTTTGTAGATTGTCGATACCGACTTTGCAGATGTCGTGCCAACCCTGGGATCCCCGTATTCCGGAGCGCGGCGGGGGTGACCTGCTGGTCGCCTCGCTCTTCGCTGGGGCGATGCGCACTGTTCTGGTGCGTCACCCCTTCAGCAGCAGGGCCAGCAATACCAGGTTGCACAGCAGGGAGAATAGCGCCATGCCGCGCCAGACTTTCAGCGGTTCTCGCTCCAGCAGCGGCCTGGGTTTGACCGTGAGTGCGCGGCGTTCGCCCTGTTCGAGGGCCAGCAGCCACTCTTCCATGGTTTCGTAGCGGCTGGCCGGATCGGCGGCCACTGCGCGGGCCAGGCATTCATCCAGCCAGGTGGGCAGGTCGGGCCGGTAGCGGCTGGCCGGGGTGGGTGTGCCGAAGCGCGGATGCTGGAAGGCCTCCACTTCGCCGTAGGGGTAGTGGCCGGTGAGCAGGTGGTAGAGGGTCACGCCCGCGGCGTAGAGGTCCTGCTGTGTCGAAGGGGCGGTACCGGCGAAGGCCTCCGGGGCGATATAGCTCGGGGTACCGGGCAGGCTGTGGGCTTCGTCCTGGGAAAGGCCGGGGCAGTAGGCCAGTCCGAAATCCAGCAGGCGCAATTCGCCGTCGTCGCACCAGAGCAGGTTTTCCGGCTTGATGTCGCGATGCAGGATGTTGCGCCGATGCAGCTGGCCCAGGGCCCTGAGCAGGCGCGGCGCGATATCCTGCCACTCCGGCAGCGCCATGGGACCGCTGAGCCGGAGGTGCTCGGCCAGGGTCTGGCCGGCATACTCACGCTGCACATAGTAAAGGTGCTGGCGTTGGGGCAGGGGATGGGGCTCGGGGAAATGCCGCCCGGCTACCCGCCGCAGGAACCACTCCTCCAGCAGCAGCGCCGGGCCCGCTCCGGGCTCGTCATGGCGACTGGCCGGCAGGGTCTTCAGCAGCCAGCGTCGCTCCTGGGCATCCCGCACGCGGTAGACCATCGACTGGCGGGATTCGGCGATCAGCCGTTCCACCTGCCAGCCTTCGAACGCCTGGCCCTCCTGCAGCCTTGGCGGCAGTGGCCAGTGGTCCAGCTGTGCCAGGGAGTCCGCGAGGCCCGCCTGGGGCAGGTGGTCGACACGTACCAGCAAGGCGCTGGCGTTATCCTGGCTTCCGGCCAGGTGCGCCGCGCTGACCAGGGCCTGGGCGGCGGCCGAGAGGTCCTGTTCATCCAGCAGGATGCGCTGGATGCCCTGGTCGCCAAGCACTGCCCAGACGCCATCGCTGACCAGCACGAAGCTCTGGCGTTCCTCCAGTTCGCCATCCAGGTAGTCCACCACCAGATGCTGGTCCAGGCCCAGCGCGCGCTTGAGGACGTGCTGCATGCCGGGTTGTTCCCAGACATGGTCTTCGCTGAGGCGCGTCAGTTGCTTGCCGTCCCAGCGGTAAGCGCGGCAATCGCCGACGTGGGCCAGGGTGTAGCGACGGCCACGCAAGACCAGGGCGGTGAGGGTGGTGAGCAGCGGCTGGCCGCCGCCGTTGGCCTGCAGCCAGCGATTGTGGGCGACCAGCAGGCGATCCAGGGACTGGGCGACGGCCCAGGTTTCCGGGGTCGAGTAGTAGTCCAGCGCCAGGGCCTGCAAGGTAGCGCGGGCGGCCAGGCCGCCATCGGCGCATTGGCTGACGCCGTCAGCCAGGGCGAAGAGGAAGCCTTTGCTCGCCGCCAGGGCCGGCGCCGGGGTAACCACCCGCAGGGCGTCCTGGTTCTCGCTGCGGGGACCGGTGGCGCTGGCTTCGCCGAAGCTGAGTTGCAGGGTCATCTGGGCACAAGTCCTGTATGGGCGAAAGGAGCGCGGGTGCGCTCCTTGTCGGGTGATGCCCGGTGCCGGTCCAGGCCGGCACCGGAATGCTTCGTGGTCAGACGCGGGCGGCGGTTACCGCGGCCGAGCCCCAGGTGGTGCGCCAGCGCTGCTTGACGCCGTGGAGGCCGAACCAGGCCACGACGCCCAGGCTGGCGAACAGCCAGAGGCCGAGCTGGTAGTCGCCGGTGTATTGCTTGATGGCGCCGAGACCGGCGGTCAGGCAGAAGCCGCCGATACCGCCGGCCATCCCGATCAGGCCGGTCATCACGCCGATCTCCTTGTGGAAACGCTGCGGCACCAGCTGGAATACCGCGCCGTTACCTGCGCCAAGGCTCAGCATGGCGACCACGAAGAGCGCCAGGACGAGGGGCGGGTTGGAGATATGGAAGCCCACGGCGGCGATGCACAGCGACGCCACAGTGTAGACCGCCAGCAGAGTGCGGATACCGCCGACGCGATCGGCGAAGGCGCCGCCCAGCGGGCGCATCAGGCTGCCGGCGAAGACGCAGGCGGCTGTGTAGTGGCCGGCGGTGACCGGGGCCAGGCCGTACTGGTCATGGAAGTAGCCGGGCAGGGTGCTGGCCAGGCCGAGGAAGCCGCCGAAGGTGACGCTGTAGAACAGCATGAACCACCAGCTGTCACGGTCGCCGAGGGCCTTGAGGTAGTCGCCGAGGGCCTTGGGTGCCGGGCGGTTGGGGGCATTGCGCGCGGCCAGGGAGAAAATCGCCAGGGTCAGCACCAGCGGGATCAGCGCCAGGCCGAAGACGCTGTTCCAGCCGTAGAGGGCGGCCAGGCCCGGAGCGAAGAGGGCGGCCAGCACGGTGCCCGAGTTGCCGGCGCCGGCGATACCCATGGCCTTGCCCTGGTGCTGCGGCGGGTACCACTGGGAAGCCAGCGGCAGGGCGACGGCGAAGGAGGCCCCGGCAACGCCGAGGAAGAGGCCGAGGAGCAGGGCCTGCTCATAGCTGTGGACGCCCATCTGCCAGGCCACGAACAGGGCGCTGATCACCACTATCTGGCCGACCAGGCCGGCGGTCTTGGGCGAGGTGCGGTCCGCCAGCATGCCCATCAGGAAGCGCAGCACGGCGCCGGCCAGGATGGGGGTGGCGACCATCATGGCGCGTTGCTGGGTGGTGAGCCCCAGGTCAGCGGCGATCTGTACACCCAGCGGGCCGAGCACGTACCAGACCATGAAACTCAGGTCGAAATAGAGGAAGGCGGAGAACAGGGTGGGCGTATGGCCGGCTTTCCAGAAACTCGTTGTCATCGAACACCTCATCTGCAGTAAGGGGCCGGGAGGCGCCCCGTCGTGATCGTGGGCACGACGGTCGCACCTCCCGGTAAAACGTCGCGCTTGTGGCGCTTCGTCCTGCGGCCGGAGCCGCAGCGGGATTGAGTGAGCTGCAAGCGAACGTCCGGATTCCGGCCCGTCCACCGCCCCATCGCTGGGGCCGGAACGAAAAAGGCGCCGCACCACTGCCCGCATTGCTGGGGAGTGACGCGACGCCTTTGTCGTGTAGTGGGGCAACCGCCTTTGGTTACCTCTGCCTGTAACAGAGCAAGACCTGGGCCAATCTTCGAAATGGCCGTTCTAGAGCGGTTTGCTCGCGATCGGCGATTTTCTGTCCTGATTCAAAACGGGGCGATGGGGCCTTCGTTGCACCGAGTTGAAGCCGATTCGGTGCCGTCGGGCCGGATTGCCCGGCATTTCCATGCTGGGTATCAGCGGTGCAGGCTGTTCAGCCAGTAGAAGGTGACGCGGCCACCTTCGTTGAGGGGGCCGTAGTTATCCTGGATATAGGCACCCGCCTTGAAGTACAGCTGCTGGGGAGACCAGTAGCCGCTGAGCTCGCGGTACAGGCCACCGTCATCGCCCTTGCTGGTGATGGTGATGCCGAGTTTGCCGGAGGGGGTGATGCGCAGGTCGTAACCGAAGCGCTCACCCAGGTCGACGTTCTGGGCGAGCAGAATGTTCTCCACCTCGCTATCCCCGGGGCGTTTGCGCAGCAGCGCCTCGATCCGGCCATTACCGCGCAGGTAGTGGTACTGGATCTTGACCAGCGGGTCGTTGTAGCTGCCGGGCTGGTCCTTGCTGTGGATCTGGCCTATGACGATCTTGCGCTCGCTTGGCACCTGCTCCACCGAGAGTACCGCGCTGAGGTAATTGTCCGCGCTGCTGTAATACCAGTTGCTGAGGGTGCCGTCGGCCTGGGTTTCCCGCAGTTCGGTGCGCGGGTAGGTGGAGTCCGAGGTGTGGGAACCGTTCACCGGCACCCAGAAACTGATGCTGCCATCGGAGTTGCGGCGGAAGTACTGGCTCTCGTAACCATTGCTAAGCCGTTCGGTGGTGATCAGGGTTGCGGAATCGATGGCGGGAACCGTGAGGTTCCACGTGGTGAGGTCTATCACTTCATGTCCTTACTGCTGGATATCGGGCAGCAGTTCGTACACGCGGATATCGAAAAAGTTCCGATGGAGCCGACCGGCGGAGCGGGGAGGATACTGGCACTTTAATGCTGGATTCGCTGTTGATTCGAGGTCAGCGACAGGGAAGGGGGCAGCGAAGTGAAGAGTTTCTTGTAACGTTGAAGTTGTCTTGCAAGTTATTTGAAATTGCCAGTTCCAATATTCTTCTTGAAACTGGGCATCCCTGCCCAGTCATCTCTTACCACGACGCGAGTGCGGGATTCACTCGGGAAGGAGTGAGGTTTTCAGCTCTGTTGCTTGCCCACTTCACCAGCAGTGTCATCGCAATGAAGCCGAGGCAGATGAGGACCGGGTAAGCGAACATGATTTCGCCCAGGGAGTATTTCCAGCTGAGCGGACGAGCGATGCCCAGCATGGCCCCGTAGAACCAGGAAACTCCGGATACGACACCCGAGAATACTGCGAGGGTGCGGGCGTTGGTTTCCATCTTGACCAGCGTGCCGGCCTTCTTGATGGCAGGCAGTACAGCGCTGTGCAGGAGGAAGCCGTTAACGGTCAGCAGTACTACGACCAGGATCTTGGCCTGGAGTTTGGGGTTGAGGAAGTACACCGCGCCTTTGACAGAGTAATCCATCAGGATGATACCTATCCCTGTAGCCCAAAGCGCCGCCAGTGCAAGCAGTACAGTTTTCTTCAGAGTATCAAGATGGGTTTTGTCGCTATGAGAGTCGTCTTTGCCGGAGATCATCTGCTTGATCATGGCGTAGTCGCTGGTCAGGACCAGGCCGATTGCCACGCAGCAGGCGATCAGGTGGGCATAAACTACACCCATGCGCATTAATTCCATGGTGGCTTCCTGTTTGAACAGGGAAGTGATCAGATGGTACAGCTCCATGGTTTACCTCTTGTTTTACAAAGTAAGTTGGTGTGCTGATGCAGTTAGGGCACCGATATGTGTTGATATTTCTTTCTCGCGAGTCTCTTTGGACTGCTAGTGGTCTTTATGTAGTTCGTACAGCTCTACTCGTACTTCATGTCTTCATATGCACTCCTCCTTTTTTTGAGACAGAGAAACCTCTGCACATGAACTTGTGCATTGGGAATCGCTCCGGACTCAAGGGGAAAAAAGACATGCGCGCCGCTGACCGACCATGGTTCAGCTTCGGCACGATGAACTCAGGCTTTCATGAGAGTCATAGTAGCCTGATTTTGTTCAAAAAATGTTCAAAAAGCTGACGAACGGTTGTAGGAAGAGGGGCCATCCAATGGCCTGAAAAAGGCGAGAAAGCCTTGCCGGGCGGGCGTTTCAGGAAAGTTCAGGTTTTTTCGTGCCCCCTGTGACCAGGGGGCGCGAACCGGCGTCAGGCCTTGCCGGTCTTGCGGGCCCTGGGCGGAACCGGTTGGCCGAGGATGCCATCGGCGCGGAACATCCCCTTGATGCCACGTACGGCCTGGCGGATGCGGTCCTGGTTCTCGATCAGCGCAAAGCGCACATGGTCGTCACCATAGTCGCCGAATCCCAGTCCCGGGGATACGCAGACCTTGGCCTCGGCCAGCAGCTTCTTGGCGAACTCCAGGGAACCCATGGCGGCGTAGGGCTCGGGAATCTTCGCCCAGACATACATCGAGGCCTTGGGGTTTTCCACCATCCAGCCGATCTCGTGGAGCCCCTTCACCAGCACGTTGCGGCGCTGGCGGTACTGCTCGGCGATGTCGCGCACGCACTGCTGGTCGCCCTCCAGGGCGGCGATGGCCGCGACCTGCAGCGGAGTGAAGGTGCCGTAGTCGTGGTAGCTCTTGATCCGCGCCAGGGCGCTGACCAGCTCCTGGTTGCCGACCATGAAACCGATTCGCCAGCCCGCCATGTTGTAGCTCTTGGACAGGGTGAAGAACTCCACCGCGATGTCCTTCGCCCCGGGCACCTGCATGATCGAGGGCGCCTTCCAGCCGTCGTAGACGATGTCGGCATAGGCCAGGTCGTGCACCACCAGTACTTCGTACTGCTTGGCCAGGGCGACCACGCGCTCGAAGAAGTCCAGTTCCACGCACTGGGCGGTGGGGTTGGAGGGGAAACCGATGATCATCATCTTCGGTTTCGGAATGGATTCGCGGATGGCCCGTTCCAGTTCGGCGAAAAAGTCCACACCGGGCACCAGGGGTACCGAACGGACCTGGGCGCCGGCGATGACCGCACCGTAGATGTGGATCGGGTAGCTGGGATTGGGCACCAATACCGTGTCGCCATGGTCCAGGGTGGCGAGCATCAGGTGTGCCAGGCCTTCCTTGGAGCCGATGGTGACGATGGCTTCGCTTTCAGGATCGATCTCCACGTCGTAGCGGTCCTTGTACCAGCGCGAGATGGCCCTGCGCAGGCGCGGAATGCCGCGGGAGGTGGAGTATCCGTGGGTGTCTTCGCGCTGGGCGACCTGCACGAGCTTTTCCACGATATGCGGCGGGGTGGCGCCGTCGGGGTTGCCCATGGACAGGTCGATGATGTCCTCGCCGCGACGGCGTGCGGCCATCTTGAGTTCGGCGGTGATGTTGAAGACGTAGGGGGGGAGACGATCGATACGCGCGAAGCGGCGCGCTGAACGCTGGTCAGCCATGCTTTCCTCGGATACGTAAGCGCCCGGAACCGTCCGAGCGACGTCGGCCACTGCTGTGGCCTGGCGGCGAAGATAAGGGCTGGGCGGGGGGCTTGTCGAGGAAAGTTTCTCGACGCCCGGCCGATTCGCGGCCGGGAGCCGTCGGCGTTATTGCGCCACCAGGATGGAGAACTTCTTGTGATGGGTGCTGCCGTTGACATCGCGTACCTGGGCTACGAACCAGTGGGCGATGGGTGAGACGGCGCTGGGCGCCGGTGTGCCCTGCACGACCCCGTCGGCGGACAGGTTGAGGCCCGCCGGCGGATGGCCGCTGACCAGCTTCCAGGTGGCGCCGCCGAGGCCGCCGGTGCTGTAGAGCTGCGCCAGGTAGGGCTGGCCGGCGTGGGCGTCGGGCAGGGCAGCGGCGCTGTTGACGAAGAGCCCGTCGTTGGGATGGCTGGCCGCCAGGCGGTAGAACTTCACCCGCGCGCCTTCGCTGGCGCTGTCGCCATGCATGTGCAGGTAGGCGCCGGCCTTGAAGTAGAAGGTCTCGCCGTTCCAGGCCGGGTCCATTTCCATGCGCGCCACCGGCCCGCCATTGGCCGATGCCATGGCCACATTGCGGCTGACCCTCATCTGGTAGCTGAAGGTCTCGCCCAGGGCGACATCGTCGGCCAGCACATGGTTGGTGAAGGGCGGCCCCTGTTCCGGCAGGCCCTGCAACTTGGCGATCACCCGGCCCGAACCCTTCGCCGCGTCATAGCGGTAATAGACCATGATCAGCGGCGCGCTGCCGTAGCCATGGACCTGGCCGACGATGACGATACCGTCGCTGGGCACCTGCAGGACCTTGAGCAGGGCATCCTGCACCGACTCGCCCGCACCGTTCCAGTTCAGCCCGAGGGTGCTTGGGTCGAGCATCTCGCGAAGTTCCGTGCGCGGGCTGCTGGAGCCGCCGGCGGTGGCGCCATTGATCGGCGTCCAGAAGGTCATGGCACCATCCCGGGTATCGGTGTGGAACCAGCGTGATTGGTAGCCGTCGGGGCCGCTGAGCTGGTCGGGGCGGACCGTGACCGCCTTGCCGGTGGTACCGCCGTCGGCATCCTGCGGCACGGTGAGGTTCCAGTTCTCCAGGGCGAAATTGCCGCCGGGCGGAACGCCGGTGTACAGATCCGCGCTGGCATCGCTCAGCAGCAGCCAGCCGATCAGGCCGATCCATCGGTTTGCGGGCGGTCGTACTGGAGCGGGGGAGTGCGTCTGCATGCCTTTCTTCCTCGTCGGGGGCCGCCTCGCTTGGCTCGAGACCATGGATCTTGAGCCGGGCGCGCCTGTTCTGTGCCTGGAGATGACCTGCCGGCGGCAGGTCTATCACTGACTGGGTGCCCGAAAGCAAGGTTCGAAAGAATTGCCACCGAGGTGACCGGCGGCCGGTACGCGGGATGCCGCTGCGTCGGCGAATTCCCGCTTTGAGGCGGGTCAGCCTACTTCCCCAGCATGTCGTGCATGGCGATGATCTGTTCGGCCACCTGGATCAACTTTTGCTGCCGGCTCATCGCCTGGCGGCGCATCAGGGTGTAGGCCTCTTCCTCGTTGCAGTTCTTCATTTTCATCAGCAGTCCCTTGGCCAGTTCGATGCGCTTGCGTTCCGCCAGCTGCTGGTCGCGGGCCGAGAGTTGGGCGCGCAGCGCCTGCTCGCTTTCGAACCGGGCCATGGCGACGTCGAGGATGGGTTGCAGGCGGTCGGCCTGGATGCCTTCGACGATGTAGGCGCTGACGCCGGCCTGGATGGCCTGGCGCATGACCTTGGGGTCGTGCTCGTCGGTGAACATCACGATGGGGCGCGGCTGGTCGCGGGTCACCATCACCACCTGTTCCATCACGTCCCGGCCTGGGGATTCGGTATCGATCAGCACCACGTCCGGGCGAATGGCCTCGACGCGGGCCGGCAGGTCGATGGTCAGTCCGGATTCGTCGATGACGTCGAATCCGGCTTCCACCAGGGCGGCCTTGAGCCGGCCGACTTTCTTGGGGGTGTCATTGATCAGCAGGATACGCAACATGGCGGCGTCTTCCCAAGCGGCTACAGGGCGATGGCCCGGACACTGCCGGCCAGCGAGTGGATCGGGAAGCTCCGTGCGTAGCCCGCCGGGTCACTGCCGTCCCAGGTGCGTCCGTCGATCAGTATGGCGCTGCGCATCAGCTCCGGCACCGGGATTCCCAGGGATTCGGCGGCCTGGCAGTAGATGTCCAGGCGCTGCACGCGCTGGGCCACTGCCAGGTAGTCCGGGTCGTCACGCAGCAGGCCCCAGCGTCGGAACTGGGTCATGAACCAGATCCCGTCGGACAGGTAGGGCATGTTCACCTTGCCGTCTTCGAAGAAGCGCAGCGGGTGTTCATCTTCCCAGGCGTTGCCGAGGCCGTCCTGGTAGTGGCCGAGGAAACGCCCCTCCACGGCCGAGAGCGGTACGTCCACGTAATCACTGCCGCTGATGAGCTGGGCGGTGCTGTGGCGATTCTCCTCGCTGGCGTCGATGAAGCGGCTGGCCTCCAGTACGGCCATGGTCAGGGCGCGGGCGGTGTTGGGGTACTGCTCGGCGAATTCGCGGGTTACGGCAAGAACCTTTTCCGGATGGTCTGGCCAGATCATCTGGCTGGTTGCCAGGGTGAAGCCCTGGCCCTGGTCCACTGCCAGGGCGCCCCAGGGGCCGCCGGCGCAGAAGCCGTCGATGCGCGCAGCCTCGAGGTGGGCAACCATCTGCGAGGGCGGCACCACGACCGTGTCGACGTCCCGCAACGGATGGATGCCCTGGGCCGCGAGCCAGTAGTTCAGCCACATGGCGTGGGTGCCGGTGGGAAAGGTCTGGGCGAAGGTCAGGCGTGCACCGCCTTGGCGCACATGGCGGGCCAGTGCCTCGGAACTGGTCACGCCGATGCGCTTGAGTGGTTCGGAGAGGTTGATCGCCTGGCCGTTCTGGCACAGGCCCATGAGGATGGACATCGCGGCGCCAGGTCCGCCGATGCCCAGCTCGATGCCGTAGACCTGGCCGTAGAGGGCCTGTGCCGCGTCGAGTTCGCCGCAGAGCAGCTTGTCGCGCAATGCGGCCCAGGAGGATTGGCGCTGGAGGTTCAGGGTCAGGCCGTAGGGTTGGGCGAAGCCCTGGGTTGCGGCGACTATCAAGGACGCCGAATCGGTCAGGGGCATGAAGCCCAGGTTGAGCATGCACTTCTCCGGTGCATCGCTGCCCGCTATCCAGGCCAGGTTGTCTGCGCGCGTGTTCTGCTTGTCCGTCATCTTGGTTGCCACCTGTCAGCGAAATGGCGCCGATCCGGAGCAGCCGGGGCCCGCCGGTATCGACGCCATCGTCATCACCCCGCTCCGCTGCTGGAGTGAGTGTCGTTGAGGCGGATCAAGCAAGCGATATGCCAGGGGCCGAAAAAAGAAACCCCGCCGGGGGCGGGGCAAGGGTTCGAGGTCGGAGCCACCTCAACGTTCGATGATCTTTCGCGGGATCTGCTGGACGCGGCCTTCGTGGTCCTCGAACTCGATCAGGCCGGTGTCCTTGTGTCTCGTCAGTGGTGATGAGCGGGCCGTCCGTGATGGCAGCTGATACCTGCAACATAGCTGCTGGCGGAGGGGCTGCAAGGCGAACAGGGCTAACCTCTGTCGAAACTGTGCGGTTATTGGCAAGCGGCCCTGCAGCTTGCGCCAGGAGGGGGTTGGCAGGGGCAGGGTTGATCGAATCACTGTCGGTGGTGGACACGAAAAGCGATATCCACCCTGCGCATATGGCCTGTTCGCCGCGGCATGGGGCATATCCGGAGCAAGAAAAAGCCCCGCACGGGGCGGGGCTTCTTCATTACCGAGCTACCGATGCAGGCTTAGGCCTGGACCACCGGGATCTTGGCGTTGGCCGCGGCTTCCTTGTACTCGGCGATCTGGTCGAAGGACAGGTAGCGGTAGATATCGGCAGCCATGCTGTCGATGTTCTTCGCGTATTCCATGTACTCGGCCACGGTCGGCAGTTTGCCCAGGATCGAGGCCACGGCCGCCAGTTCGGCGGAGGCCAGGTAGACGTTGGTGGCGTCGCCCAGGCGGTTGGGGAAGTTGCGGGTGGAGGTGGAGACCACGGTGGCACCGGTCTGCACGCGGGCCTGGTTGCCCATGCACAGGGAGCAGCCCGGCATTTCCATGCGCGCGCCGGCCTTGCCGTAGATGCCGTAGTAGCCTTCCTCGGTCAGCTGGTGCTGGTCCATCTTGGTCGGCGGGGCCAGCCACAGGCGGGTCGGGATACCGCCCTTGACCTTGTCCAGCAGTTTGCCGGCGGCGCGGAAGTGACCGATGTTGGTCATGCAGGAACCGATGAACACCTCGTCGATCTTGTCGCCGGCCACGGTGGACAGCAGGCGGGCATCGTCCGGGTCGTTCGGCGCGCAGAGCACGGGCTCCTTGACCTCGGCCAGGTCGATCTCGATGACCGCGGCGTATTCGGCGTCGGCGTCGGCTTCCAGCAGTTGCGGCTTGGCCAGCCAGGCTTCCATGGCCTG
>NZ_JBHSOU010000057.1:0-27784 GCF_042656385.1 Pseudomonas sp. GCM10022186 | reverse complement strand
GCCGATGGTAGTGTGGAGCTTCTCCATGCGAGAGTAGGTCATCGTCAAGCGCCTATCCCAAACCCCCGATACGCCCAGGCGTGTCGGGGGTTTGTCTTTGCGCGCGGGAAAAGCTTGGCTATGTCTGCGTTAAGTGTTGGGATGTGGCGCCAAGGCCGTAGAGTGGGCTTCAGCCCACCATCGTAGGTCAGCGTGGGCGACAGCGGCCGGAAACGCTTGAGCCGCGACCACGCTAGCCCGCTCGTCTAAAATAGCCGCGTTATCCCAAGAGCTTTGCCGCCATGCCTGAACAGGCTGATCAACGCCCCTTATCCGAATTGCCCCTGCACGATCTGATCGCATGCCACGAGTGCGACCTGCTGATGCGTCGTCCCGATCTTGGCGAAGAACAGAAGGCCTGCTGCCCTCGTTGTGGCTATGAGCTGGTGGTGCACCGCTCGCAGATGGAGCGACGCGCACTGGCGCTGGTATTCACCGCGCTGCTGCTGTTCGTCCCGGCCAACTTCCTGCCGATCATGAAGCTCAACCTGCTCGGGCAGACCACCCAGGACACCGTCTGGACCGGAGTGGTGGGCCTGTATAACACCGGAATGGAGGGTGTCGCCGTGCTGGTGTTCCTGTGCAGCATGGTCATCCCCTTGGTAAAACTGTTGTGTCAACTGGTTGTGCTGGTCTGCATCAGTACCCGCCGGGCCCTTGGCCTGGGGGTGCTGCTCTATCGCCTGTACCACCATCTGCGGGAGTGGGGGATGCTCGAGGTCTATCTCATGGGCATCCTGGTTTCCATCGTCAAGCTGCTCGACCTTGCCGACCTGCACCTGGGCATCGGCCTGGTCTGTTTCATCGGACTGCTGCTGTCCCAGGTCTGGCTGGAGGTCACCATGTCGCCGCACCAGGTCTGGGACGCGCTGGATGCGGAAGGAGAAGCACATGCGCGCCATTGATGCCGGCATCATCGTCTGCGATGAATGCCACCAGTTGAACCGTCCGGAGTCGGACGACCACCATGACACCTGTCGCCGCTGTGGTGCCGAACTGCACCCGCGCCGCCCCGACAGCCTGGTCCGCACCTGGGCGCTGCTGATCACGGCTGCCATCCTTTACATCCCGGCCAACGTCCTGCCGATCATGACGGTGAACTTCCTTGGCAATGGCGCGCCCTCCACCATCATGGGCGGCGTGATCGAGTTGATCCACGCTGAGATGGTGCCGATCGCCCTGGTGGTCTTCGTCGCCAGCATCCTGGTACCCACTTTCAAACTGGTAGGCATCGCATTGCTGCTTTACTCAGTTCAGCGGCACCTGCCCATGTCGCCGCGGCAGCGCATCCTGATGTACCGCTTCATCGAATGGATAGGTCGCTGGTCCATGCTGGATATCTTCGTCATCGCCATCCTGGTGGCGCTGGTGAACTTCGGCAACCTGGCCAGTATCGAAGCCAACCTTGGGGCGGCGGCCTTCGCCAGTGTGGTGGTCATCACCATGCTTGCGGCAGTGACTTTCGACCCCAGACTGATCTGGGACAACACCGATATGGACGACGAGAATGCCTGAGCTGCCAACGCCAAAAACCAAGAAAACCACCAGTTGGTCCGCCATCTGGGTGCTGCCCCTGTTGGCGCTGCTCATTGGCCTGTGGCTGGCCTGGAAAGCCATGAGCGAGGCTGGTATCGAGATCCAGATACGCTTCGAGAACGGCGATGGCATTCAGGTGGGCAAGACCCAGTTGATGTACAAGGGCATCCAGGTGGGCAAGGTCACCGACCTTCATGTCAGCAGTGATATCAAGGGTGTGATCGCCACGGTCGAGGTGATGAAGGAAGCCGAGCCTTACCTCAGCAAGGACACGCGCTTCTGGCTGGTTCGCCCGCGGGTCTCCCTGGCCGGCGTCACCGGCCTGGAAACCCTGGTTTCCGGCATCTACATCGCCATCGACCCGGTCAAGGGTGAAGCTGCGCGCAAGTACGTGGCCCTGGCGGAACCGCCGCCGCTTTCCGATTCGCTGCCCGGTTTGCACCTCACCCTCAAGGCGGAGCGGCTGGGATCCCTGGAACAGGGCAGCCCTGTCTATTACCGGCAGATCCAGGTCGGCCAGGTGAAGAGCTATCAGCTCGCCGAAGACCAGCGCACCGTCGAGATCAAGGTGCATATCCAGCAGCCCTATGCCCACCTGGTGCGCAAGCACACGCGCTTCTGGAACTCCAGCGGCCTGAATGTCACCGCCGGCCTGTCGGGGGTGAAGATCCGCACCGAGTCCCTGCTCAGCATCATGGCCGGCGGCATTGCCTTCTCCACTCCGGAGCACCGCCAGGACAGCCCGCCCACCGATCCCAGCATTCCCTTCCGCCTGTACGACGGCTTCGAGGCCGCCGAGGCCGGCCTGCGGGTCCTGCTGCGCATGGACGACGTCAGTGGTCTCAATCCTGGTAACACGCCGGTGATGTACAACGGCGTGCAGGTCGGCACCCTGAAGAAGCTCGACATGGACAAGGACTTCACCGGCGCCACCGCTGAGCTGACCATGGAGCCGCGCACCGAAGACTACCTGGTGGAAGGCACTGAGTTCTGGACGGTGAAACCGTCGATCTCGCTGGCCGGCATCACCGGTATCGAGGCCCTGGTGAAGGGCAACTACATCGCCGTGCGCTTCGCCAAGGAAGGGACGCCGACCCGCGAGTTCAAGGTTCGACCCAAGGCGCCGCCGCTGAATACCGACGCCCCCGGCCTGCACCTGGTACTGACCAGCGACCGCCTCGGCTCCCTGGAAGTGGGCAGCCCGATCCTGTTCCGCCAGATGCGCGTGGGCAGCGTGCAGAGCTACCAGCTTTCCCGCGACCAGCAGCGGGTGGTGATCGGCATCCACATCGAACCCGAGTTCCAGAAGCTGGTGAACGAGTCCACCCGCTTCTGGAATTCCAGCGGCATCAGCCTGAAGGGCGGACTGTCGGGCGTCGAGGTGAAGAGCGAGTCCCTGCAGACCCTGCTGGCCGGCGGCATCACCTTCACCACGCCCGATCCCAAGGCCAAGCCGGTGACTCGTCCACGCCGTTTCACCCTGTACCAGGATGAGGCCCAGGCCATCGACAAGGGTACTCCCATCGAAATTGCCATTCCCCAGGCCGAGGGCATCAAGGAAGGCACCCCAATCCGCTTCAAGGGCATCGATGTGGGTGAAGTGCAGACCGTGACGCTGAACAATGACCTTTCAGGCGTGGTGGTCAAGGCGCGCCTCACCCAGGCTGCCGATCGCATCGCCCGTGCCGGCACCCAGTTCTGGGTGGTCCGGCCGGAGCTCGGCCTGCTGCGCACCGCCAATCTGGATACCCTGGTCAGCGGCCAGTACCTGGAAGTCCTGCCGGCCGGCAAGCCCGGGGCGGCGCAAACCCGCTTCACGGCCCTGGCCCAGGCGCCGGACCCGATTGCCCGCCAGGAAGGCCTGCGCATCGTCCTCAGCGCGCCGCGCCGGGGTTCGATCAAACCCGGTGTGATCGTCAACTACCGCGAAGTGCCGGTAGGCAAGGTACTGTCCTACGAACTGGGCAAGACCGCCGACCGCGTCTTCATCCATGTGCTGATCGAACCGCGCTACGCGCCCCTGGTGCACAGCGGCAGCCGCTTCTGGCACACCAGCGGAGTGGGGGTGGACGCCAGCCTGTTCAAGGGGGTGAAGGTGCGCACCGAATCCCTGGAGTCGCTGATGGAGGGCGGTATCTCCTTTGCCACGCCGAACGAAGGGCAGATGGGCAACCGGGCGCTCGATGGCCAGACGTTCGCGCTGCATGACGACGCCGAGGAGGAGTGGCTGACCTGGGCGCCGAAGATTCCCCTCGGCAAGTGATGCCCATTGGTGGAAATCCACTTCGTGGATTTTCACCCTACAAGGGCGCTCCGTAGGGTATTGGTCCACCAGGACCCGGAAAGCAAAAGGGCCGATTGCGGCCCTTTCGTTTTTTCCGGAGTCGGATCAGGCGGGTTCGGCCGCCGTCTCCTCGGCTTCGCTGGCGGCCTTGGCTACCTCACGACGCTTGATGAACTTCCAGTCGGCCTCGTCGATGTAGATGCCGTTCGGGCCGCTGCCGCCTTCCAGGTCGATGGCGACGTTGGCCGATACCTGCGGCTTCACTGAGGCGAGGATGGGCGTGAAACCCAGCTGCTGACTGGTTTCGATCAGCGCCTGCTGGTTGCGCTCGTCGATGTCCGCCGCCTCGTCCAGGTAGTAGGGCAGGCGGATGCGGCCGGCCTGCTCGCGGTCCATCAGGTGCAGCAGCAGGTACATGTTGGTCAGCGCCTTGATGGTCATGGTGGTGCCGTTGGAGGCGGCGCCATCGATGTCGGTGTGGATGACCGGCTGGCCGTGCACCTTGGTGATCTCGAACGCCAGCTCGAACAGGTCCTTCAGGCCCAGCTGGTTGCCGTTGGCCGCCACCAGGCGCGCCAGGTATTCCTTGGCTTCCTCGTTCTTCGCATCCTGGTCGCTGGAGTTGGTCAGGTCGAACACCGAGAGCGTCTCGCCTTCCTCGTACTGGCCGGCGCTGTGGATGATCTGGTCGATGTGGCGCAGGGCTTCCTTGTTCGGCGCGAGGACGATGCGGAAGCTCGACAGGTTGGACACCTGGCGCTTGTTGATCTCGCGGTTGAACAGGGCCAGTTGGTGTTCCAGGTTGTCGTAGTCGCTGCGGATGTTGCGCAGGGTCCGGGCGATGTCCGTCACGGCTGCACGCCGGGCCTTGGCCAGGGTCAGGGCCTCGTCCTGGCGGTGGGCGTAGGCGTTGATCAGGAGCTGCAGGCGGCGCTCGGCGTCGTCCTCGCTGTCGAACTTGGCCACGCCCTTGAGGCGTACCTGGGCGTAGAGTGCCTCGATCTGGCCGTCGATGCGCTGCAGCGCCTGCCAGGTGTCCTGGTAGTCGTTGAGCAGCGGCAGCAGGTTGTCCAGGCTGTCGTCCACCGGGTCCATGAAGGGCTTGCCGAAGGGCAGGTCGGCGGGCAGCAGCTGGCGGCGGCGCAGGGCGTCTTCCAGGGTGCGTTCCTTGGCTTCCAGGTCGGCCAACTGGCGGCCCACCAGCTGCAGCTTGGCGGACAGCTGCTGGACGCGCTCGGTAAAGGCATCGGCGGAACGCTTGAGCTCGTCCTGGGTGGCTTCCAGTTGCGCCAGGTCTTCCAGCTTGGCCGGTTCCTCGGCGGTGAGCGTCTGGGTCTTGCGGAAGTCTTCCAGGGCTTTCTGCGCATCCAGCACGTCCTGGTAGAGCTTCTCGGCCTGGGCCTTGCTCGCGGCGCGGTCGGCGGCCACCGACTGCTGGGTCTTGAGCTGCTTCAGCTCGCGCTCCAGGCGGTCCTTCTGGTCGCGCAGGGCGGCGCGGTCGGCCAGGGCCTGCAGGGCCGGCGGCTCGATATGGGAGAGGTCGATGGACAGGCCGGGCACCTCGAACTGGCTGCCCTTGAACTGGTCGAGCACGCTTTCCAGGGTCTTCACCCAGGCTTCGCCATCGTCCAGCTGGATGCCTTTCTCGCCCAGCGGCAGGCTGAACAGCTGGCCGTTGAACAGGCGCATCAGGCGATCGACGTCGGCCTGTGAGAACTCTTCGCGCAGGCGCGAGTAGCTGTTGTTGTCGGCGTGGTCGAGCTGCTGCTTGACCGCCTTCAGGCGTTTTTCCAGGTCGCGCAGGCGCTCGTCCAGGTCTTCTGCGGAGAACTGGCGGGATTGCGCCAGGGCGCCGGCCAGTTCGTCGTGGGCATCCTTGGCGGCGAGCAGTTGCTGCTCCAGCACCTTGGCGTCTTCCACCAGGGCGAAGCGGTTCTTCAGCACCGCCAGCTCGCCCAGCCAGCGTTGGTTCTCGGTGATGGCGCGCTCCAGGCGCATCATTTCCTGGGTGCCGCCGCGCTGCTCGTTCTGCAGGCCGTCCTGCTCGTTGCGGTAGTGCTCGGCCTGGATCACCAGCTCTTCCTTGCGCGCGCCGGAATAGTCCTGCCAGGTGCCCAGCAGGGAGTCCAGCAGCGGGGAGATGCGATGCAGCTTGCCGCGCAGCACTTCGCGCTGGGCCACGCCGTTGGCCAGGGCTTCCACCAGCGGGCCGGCGGCGACCAGGGCCTGGTAGTCCTGCTCCATGCGGCGCACGTCGCGGAAGGCCTCTTCGCAGGCGGCGATGTAGTCCACGCTGCCGGAGCGCAGGCTGTGCTCGAAGGCGTCGAGGAACAGCTGCTTGAGCTTGGCCGCGGTGATCTCGCGCATGTGCAGCAGGTTGATGAACAGCGAGCGGAAGGTCTTCAGGCTCTGCTCGCTGGTGGAGCGCAGCGGGATCAGGGTCAGGTCCAGCGGAATGGAGGTATGACCGCCCACCAGCAGGCGGCGCAGTTCATCGGGCTTGAGCTCGTAGGCCTTGATGCCTTCGCGCTCCAGGTTGTTGAACAGCTCGCGCTGGCGCAGGCAAGTGCCGTCGCGCTGGTAGTGCTCCAGGTCAAGCTCGCCGCGATAGGCGAAGAACTGGTGGCCGAAACCGCCGCCCGGGCCGCGGCCGGCGACGCCGATCACGTGGGGGCCGTGGGGCAGGGAGACTTCGACGAGGATGTAGCTGGTGTCGGTGGCGAAGTAGAACTTGCGCGACTGTTCCAGGCTGTACTTGCCGAAGCTCATGTCGGACATGCGCGCCAGGATCGGGAACTGCAGCGCGTTGATCGACGCCGACTTGCCGAGGTTGTTGGCGCCGTAGATCGACAGCGGGGTTTCCAGCGGGAACAGGCCCAGGCTGTAGCCGGCGGTGTTCAGCAGGGCGAAGCGGCGGATGCCGTAGCGTTCCTGGCTCATGCGTCTTCCTCCTGGGCGGCGCGTTCTTCGGCCATGGCGCGGGCCAGGGCGTCTTCTTCGGACTCGGTGTCGGCTTCGACGACTTCAGCGGTTTCGATGGGGATGATGGCGTCGCCGCTGTCGTCGTCCAGCAGCACCGGGGCGTGCAGCTCCAGGTCGGTGCTGTGCAGGCTGGCGGCCAGGTCGCGGTCGTGCTGCACCGCCAGGCACACGTCGAGGAAGCGGTGCATGGGCGGCAGGAAGCGGTACACGCCGTTGCTGTCCTCGGCGAAGCCGAGCTGGGTCAGGCGGCGGATGACCTTTTCTTCCAGCTCTTCATGGGTGGTCACCTCGGCCTGCATGAACAGGTCGCGGTACTTCTCCAGCAGGGCCGGCAGCTCGTCGCGGCCGATGCTGCCGCCGTCCAGCACGGACAGCGGGTCGCGGCCCTGGTCGGCCAGGTGCTCCACCAGGATGAAGGTGAACAGCGCCAGGCGCTGGGCGGTCTTGTTCACCTGGGCGCCCATCTGCTCGGGCACGAAGTAGTAGAAACCGCGCGGGTCGCAGATCAGCTCGAAGCCGAGGGCCTTGAACAGGGCGCGGTACTGGTCCTGCATGGTGGACAGCTGGGCGTAGCACTCCGGCTCGCTGCGGGAGAGGTGATAGCCCTTGAACAGCTCGCGGAAGATCGGCGCCAGCTGGGTCATTTCTTTCAGGTCGATATTCATCAGGAAGTCTTCTCGGCCGCGGCGGTGGGGCTTTTGATCAGGGCATAGGAACTCAGGCTGACCTGGTGCTCGGCGGTCAGGTACTCACGGCGCTCCAGGCGGTCGCGCGAAAAGCGCGCATCGCGGGACAGGCGCGAGAACCAGTAGAGCAGCTCGTCGGTGGCGCCTTCGGGCTCCTGCTCCAGCAGCCAGACCATCAGGTCCGGCAGCGGCAGGGCCTGCTCGCAGCGGTCGAGCATTTCCCGCGCGGTCTTCGGCGAGCGCGGCGCGGCGGCCTTGCGCGGGCCGCCGGACTTGGGGAAGTGCGCCGGTTTCGGCTGGAAGCGGGCCAGGGCGTAGACATAGGCCTCCACCTGGGAGCCGCTGCCGAGGAAGGTGGTCTGCGGCCGGGTGAACAGCGGCATCGCCGCCTGGGGCACGGCGTCCAGGCCCTTCTTGCGGATCACCGACAGCGCCAGGGCGGCACCGCGGGTCACGGCGTTGTGCCGGCGGGCTTCCTCGCGCAACGGCAGCAGCAGTTCGCGGGCCTTGCGCAGGGTCAGCTGGGCACTGGTCTGCATCTCCAGGATGCGCGCATGGGTGCGCAGCACCAGGTCGTCGTCCACCAGTTGGCCGAGGCGCTGCTGTTCGCCCAGCAGGCGCAGCAGCACCTGCTCGACGCGGCGCACGCCCTGTTCGAAGGCGCCGTCGGCGGCCACCAGCTGGATCATCGGCTCGACGTATTCGTCCCAGGTGGCCAGCACTTCGGCGTAGCGCTGGCGCAGGGGAATCTGCCGGTCGCTGGTCTTGGCGCGGTCGGCCACGGCCACCAGCGCCTGCTCGTCGTTGTCGAGCTTCTTCAGCACGTCGCGCACGCGCATGTCGAGCAGGCGCAGCTGGCGCGCCAGGTCGTTGCCGTCGCGGATCTCGAAGGCTTCCTGGATGTAGCCGGCGAGGCGTTCCAGGTGGCGCAGGTAGGCTTCGATCTCCAGGCACAGGCCGAGGCGGTGTTCGCGCCGCAGGTAGGCGAGGAAGTCGTGGATCTGCGCGTTCAGCTCGAAGCGGTTCGGGCTTTTCGCCACGGGAACCAGGATGTCCAGGCGCACCCAGAGGTCGAGCAGGGCGGTGATGTCGGTGGGCGTGCCCTCCGGCAACTGGCCGGCGAGCTGCACGCGCAGTTCCACCAGGCTCAGGGTGCCGCTATCGAAGCGCTCGCAGAGCGGCTCGAGCAACGTCCAGTGTTCGGCTAGGGCGCGCAGTACGCGCTTGGGATCGATCATCGATGGGCCGGGTTCGCTGAAAAAAGAGGCGATTGTACTTCAGGTTGCCGGTGGCGATTGAGCTTCAACCGATCAGAGGAGCGACAGCCGCAGCGGACTGACGTTTTTCGGCAGATTGCGACTGGCATCGTGCCGGTGATTGTCTGGAAAACCGCTGCAAGGCCCGGCCAAGTGCTTGAATTCCCTGGCATGTTTTCTGCGTTGGGGGAGTGTCCGCTGCCCGACCGCTGGAACCATGAATCTCGAATCCGCCCTGACCGCCGACGCCCGCTGGACCGAACTGGAATGCCAGGCCGACCTGGACTGGACGCTCGACGCCATTACCAGCAGGCAGGAGGCCATCGACTTCCTGCTGCACTTCGAAAACCGCCTGTGCGTCTACTCGGCCTACGTGGAAAAGCTCTACAGCCGCTACAGCTTCGTGGTGCCGGAGGAGGAGCACGGCAGCATCACCATTCTCCCGGACGAGCGGGCCTGGCATGACGTCTTCCACGAGATTCCCACCGACGCCGTGCTGCCCACCGGCGCCCATATCCTGCCCGGCGAGGTACTGGGCGCGACCGGGCTCTACATGAAGGTCCCCGGCGAGCATCGCCTGAGCCGCTCCCGCGAGCTGCCCTTCCAGGCAGGGCTCAGGTTGCTGATCCAGCGCTACCGGGCCCGTGGCGAGCTGTTCCTGCCGGTGCTGGCCAAGGGCGACCTGCGCGAGTACGAGGCGCGCATGCCCTCGCTGCACCTGCACCGCATCGATCCGCGGCGCCTGGGGCGCAAGTCCCGGCTGGACGTGGAGAACATCAAGGGCGCCATCGCCGAGCATCTGATCGGCCTGTTCCGCCAGCGCTGAATCCTGCGTTACCCCGCTGTGGCGATGGGTAACAGCCGGTCATCGGCCGGCAAATGGCCATCGTCCATCGACTCGACTATGGGTCGGGACGCTTCCTGGCGTGGCTCCTTATAGTGACCGGAAAGGGGGCGAGCCGGCAGCGCGTGTCCATACAAGAACAACCAGGGAAGTCGCCATGGGTTCGATACTGCTTCCAGCCTGGCAGCTGATGGCCGTTTGCTTCGCGGGGCTGCTCTGCGCATCCGTCGCCCAGGCGCGAATGGAGGAAATGGCCGACGACGAACTCTCCGAAGTCACCGGCCAGGCCTTCATCAATCTCACCACCGACGCCAACGCCGGGATCAACTACACCCGGGTCAACTTCGGCGTGAACGTCGACACCCAGCTCAATATCAAGAAGCTCCAGCTCGGCCAGTACGACGACCTGCTGACCCGGACCGGTGAGGCCGCCGGCTCGTCCGACATCCTGATCAACAACTTCGCCCTCGGCACGGTCAACGCCGATGGCTCGGTGAACCCCTTCAAGATCGCCAACCCCTTCGTCGAGCTGGCCTATTCCGGCAGCAAGGTGGTGGGTGTGCGCATCGGCTTCGGCGAGTCCAAGGGCATACTCTCAGGCGACATCGAGCGCCTGACCGGCAGTATCCCGGTGCATATCAAGGGCACCGGCAACGCCATCTACGACAAGTCCAACTTCCTCCAGCAGAGCGCCCTGTTCCTGGCCGGCGTGTACCGCAGCAGCATAGTCGAAGCCGACGCCGAACTGGTGACCGCCCAGGGCGTGGCGGACCCGATTCGCGCTGGCATGTCCGGCATCAAGAATGGCGATGGCATGACCTGCACCTCGGGCTGCGCCGGTGGCTGGACCGATGCCCTGCTGGGCGCCTTCGCCTCGCAGAACTGCAGCATCCTCGGCATCTCCACCTGCTTCCCGCTGTCGCAGTTCCAGTCCCTGCCGGTAGGCAACATCAGCAACATGAGCAACATGGAAGGTGCGGCCCGGGGCTTCTTCATCTCCTTCCAGACCCAGGACCTGGCCTGGAAGGACATGGACCGCAACGCCTTCATGACCGCCCTCAAGGGCGCCTTCATGAACATGCCCAAGTACAAGGACGCCAACGGCAACCTGGTGGCGCCGATCAACATCAACTTCGACCAGGCGTTCAATGGCATTCCGCGCCAGGACACCTGCCTCGGAACGGCCACGGCGGGGTGCTGAAGATGCCGAGATCGCTGCCTTTGCTGGGCTTCGCCCTGCTCGCAGGCCTGGCGCGGGCCGAACTCCAGGCCCTGGACGACCAGGAGCTGTCCGGGGTGCAGGGAGCGGGGATCGGCTTCGTGCTGGACAGCGTGTTGATGGATGCCAGCAACGCCACCATCACCATCAACGACATCACCAATGGCAGCGGCCAGAACGTGCCCATCGCGGTGAAGGAGTTCTATCTCGGCGCCAGCGGCAGCGACAAAGGGGCGAATCTCAACCCGGTGACCATCGGTCGGCTCAACCATCCCTTCGCCCTCAACCTGGCCAAGGGCGAGTCCATGCTGACCCAGCGGGACGACGGCCTGTGGGTACAGACCACGCCGAGCAACGTCACCGTCCTCGAATTCATGTTTCCCGAGCGCCTCACCGGCACCGCCGGCCAGCTCTGCATCGCCGGTTTCGCCGCGGCCGGCGGCAACTGCTCCAGCCGTGCCAGCGAGAAGGTCGACCTGGGGATACGCTTCGACTTCCAGGTCGCCGCCGGACGCACCGATATCCTCAACCTGGACTTCGCCGAACTGGCCATGGACGGCTCCTACCTGCGCCTGTGGGGCGACAGCGGGCGCAGCCAGATGGTCGGCGAGGCGCGCATCAACCTCTTCGCCAAGGGCCTGCAGATCATGAGCTGCGCGGCCAATACCAGCGGCTGCACCACGGCCACCGAGCAGCGCGACCGCACCCTGTTCCTCAGCGACGCCTACGCCAACATCGCCTTCGGCTACGGCAAGAGCCAGCCGTTGCTGTTCGACGTGAGCAGCAATGGCCAGTTCGTGCTGGAGCTGCCCAACCCGACCGCCTCCGGGGCCACCCAGGCGCAGAAGGACGCCCTGGCCGCCGATTTCTACGCCAATGCCCCGCGCACCAACATCGTCATCAACAGCCTCAAGGCCGGCAGTGGCGACTTCGCCAGCGATGGCTACAACTTCGGCTACAACGCCATCCAGGGCATAAGCATCAATTACCTGAAGGTGACCAGCCATGACCTCTAGCCGCTTTTGCCTGGTACTGCTCATGGCCCTGCCGCTGCTGGCCCGGGCCGAGCTGCAGCCGCTGGAGGACCGGGACCTGAGCGAGCTGAGCGGGCAGGGTGGGGTCTATCTTTCCGGTGAATTCAGCATCAACAAGAACGGCGGCGTGCTGTGGAAAACCCCGCAATCCAACGACCCCGCCACCTGGGCGGTCAATGAGCGCAGTTGCGCCGCTGCTGGCGCCGCCTCGCCGGAAAGCTGCGGCCTGCGCATTGCCATCCGTACCGAGTCCAATGGCGGCTGGTACGTGCTGGACAACCTCAAGGGCATCTTCAGCTTCGAGGGCCTGACCCTGAACACCCGCCTGGTCGACAGCGGCTTCGGCGGCGACGGCGCCGCCTTCAACCAGGACGTGCTGGTGCTGGGCCTGCCCAATGAAATGCGCTTCAAGGGCTCCAGCCACAGCTTCGGCGTGGCCAACCAGGGAGGCTGGCGCAACAAGGCCGGCACCCTCGCCAACGGCGGCGATGCCAGTTATCAACAGACCAATATCTTCTCGGCGAAGGTCGACGGCAGCATCCGCATGCAGGGCAGCGTGCTGGTCTTCCCGAAGAATTGAGGAGCCGGCCATGCACCCAGCCCACCTGCTGCTCGGCATTCTCCTCGCCTCCCAGACCCAGGCCATGGAAGCGCTGGACGACAGCGCACTGTCCTCGGTCAGCGGCCAGGACGGCATCAGCCTTGAGACCTCCAGCCAGGGCTGGTCTGCCGGCAGCGTCAGTTACACCCAGGACGGCCGCAGTGTGAACCTGCGGGAGGTGAGCAACCGGCCCGCCGGCGCTGGCGACAGCACCTCCAGCACCACCCTGGACGTTCGCGATGGCCAGCTGCAGCTCCAGCACAGCGCCAACCACCGGGTGCTGGCGGTGAACAACATCGAGATGGACGGCAGCAGCAGGAGTTTCGGTGCCTTCCGTGCCTTCTACAGCCTTGGCGCGACCTTGCGGCTCAAGGGCGGCGGGGCCAGTGGGGTCAGCGGCATCGCGCTGGACGACAGCCGCCTGACCCTGTCGGACGTGACCTTCTACTATCGCGACAACGGCTTCGACCTGATCGTCAAGGGTCTGTCCTTCGACACCTATCTGGACAACGCCTACCTGGACATCGTCAGCGGCGGCAGTGGCCAGGAGGTCAAGCTCAACCTGGGGGATGCGCGCTTCGTCGGCGCGGTCGGCGGCATCAGCCTGGACCTCGCCCATGGCGACCCAACGGCGTCGCCGGCAACCCCCGATGCGCCGGACCTGCGCGATGCCAATGCCAGCCGCAGCTTCGGCAAGCTCAGCATGGACCTGCGCCTGGGCGGCAGCCTCAGCGTCGCCGGTGGCGGGGCCAGCGGCGAAGGCATCCGCATCCGCCCCGACCTGAACATCGGCAGCAGCCTGTTCCAGTATCAGGACGAAGGCATCCTGCGCGCCGAGAACTTCGCCGGCACCCTGCGCAGCCTCGGCGGCCTGACCTTCGACCTGGACCAGGACGCCGGCGGCAGTTATGCACAGGTGGCCTTCCAGGACCTCAAGCTGAACGCCACCCTCGGCGGCCTGATCATGGGCAACCCGGCCAACCAGAAACTCGGCAGCCTGGCCATCGACCTCAACTTCGTGGATGAAGGCGCCCGGCAGAACTGGCTGAAGTTGCGCCCTGGCGGCGATCCCAACTCCGGCCTCAAGGGGCTGACCGCCGACCTCAGCTGGAACATGGCCAACAGCTCGGTCTCCCTCACCGATAACGGCAACAGCATGTGGTTCAGCGGCCTGCGTACCAATGGCACCGGCCAGTTCACCCTGGACCTGACCAGGAGCTGCGCCGCCGGGGCCAGCACCGGCTGCTACGCCGGCACCCAGAGCGACATGGGCAAGGGCAGCTACAACGGCCACTACGACGGCCTGCGCCTGGGCCTTGCCAACATCAGGGGCGGCTACAGCTTCGACGGCCTGCGGGTCGGCTCCGCCACCGCGCCCCTGCAGGGCGGCACCGAATTGCTGGTGCTGATGGAAATCTTCCCGGCCTACGACTTCACCCTCAACGGCCAGCTGACCCTGCTGCCAGGCGGCAGCAGCGGCGACGGGCTGCGCTACAACGGCGACCTGTTCTTCAGCGACGCCCGCGCGGCCATCAGCGTGGACGAGACCGGCAAGGGCCTGTGGCTGGCCGGCACCCAGTACGACATGCATTTCCGCGATGGCTCGGTGGATGTCAGCAACAACGGCATCGAGCTGCGCAAGGGCACCTACTGGTCCAGGCTCGAGGTCAGCGACCTGCGCTGGGGCGACCGCAGCACCGGCACCAGCCTCGGCCGCCTGGTGCTCAAGCGCTACGAGCAGGGCTCCACCCTGGCCATCAGCTCCGGCGGCGCCGGCGCCCTGTGCGTCGGCGGCAGCGGGGCGAACGCCGGGGCCTGCTCGGCCAGCGGCGGGCGCTGGGAGGATCGCGGCAACGAAGGCGTGTCGGTGAAACTGAAGAACGTCTTCGTGCGCGACACCAGCATCGAATCCACCAGCAACGGCGTGGTCACCGACGAGAAGCGCAACCAGATCGTCTGGGAGACCGACCGCGTCAACGGCGCCGCCGGCAGCGGCAGCCAACTGGTTGTGGATAACTTCCACACCTCCGACGGCAACCCCGCCGACCCCAATGCCAACACCTACGGCTTCAACGCCGACCTCAACCTGGACGTGGCCCCCACCAAGGCCTGCACGCGCAACGGCGGCACCTGCACCCCGGTCACCCCCGACCCCCTGGGCTTCGCTGTGAACGGGCGAATCCACTTCAAGGAAATCAACGTCGACCGCCTGCAGCACGTCCATCCCACCGGCGGCGCCGTCACCTCCATGTACGGCATCAAGGTGCAGAATGCCGATATCGGCACCAACCTGACGGCCACGCCGATCAATTGATGGCGCTTTTCTCCCCTCTCCCTCCGGGAGAGGGGCCGGGGGAGAGGGAGGCCGGTTACCGCACGGAGCAGCAGGAGCGTTGCCTTTCTGTAGGGGCGAATTCATTCGCCAAGCAGGCCGAAGGTCTGCCCTTCGAGGCCGTGGGTCAGCTGCGCTGCCCTTGGCGAATAAATTCGCCCCCACAATAAAAGCCCCGCCAAAGGTTCCCCCTCGCCACCTCCCGCCCGCCGGCCTTTCCGCCCACCGCTTTTCACGCCACAATTCCCTGAATCTGGAGCCGTCGCCACAAGCAGTCCGGCACCATCAGCCCGAGCCCCGGCCGCACGCACGGTGGGGCCGTGAGGAGTGAAGCATGAGCAGCAACGATCGCGTCATCATTTTCGACACCACCCTGCGCGACGGCGAGCAGAGCCCCGGCGCTTCCATGACCAAGGAAGAGAAGCTGCGCATCGCCAAGGCCCTGGAACGGCTGCGGGTGGACGTGATCGAGGCCGGCTTCGCCATCGCCAGCCCGGGCGACTTCGAAGCGGTCAAGGCCATTGCCGACAGCATCAAGGACAGCACCGTGTGCAGCCTGTCGCGGGCGGTGGATGCCGACATCGACCGCGCCGCCGAGGCCCTGGCCGGCGCCAATTCGGCGCGCATCCACACCTTCATCGCCACCAGCCCCATCCATATGCAGTACAAGCTGCGCATGCAACCGGACCAGGTGGTGGAGCAGGCGGTCCGCGCGGTGAAACGCGCGCGCAACCTCTGCGATGACGTGGAATTCTCCTGTGAAGACGCCGGTCGCTCCGAGATCGACTTCCTCTGCCGCATCATCGAAGCCGCCATCGACGCGGGCGCCCGCACCATCAACATCCCCGACACCGTCGGCTACGCCATCCCGCACCAGTATGCGGAGACCATCCGCCAGCTGCTGCAACGCATCCCCAATGCCGACAAGGCGATCTTCTCGGTGCACTGCCATAACGACCTGGGCCTGGCCGTGGCCAACTCCCTGGCCGCCGTCGCCGTAGGCGCCCGCCAGGTGGAGTGCACCATCAACGGCCTGGGCGAGCGTGCCGGCAATGCCGCGCTGGAAGAGATCGTCATGGCCATCAAGACCCGCCAGGACGTGCTCGGTGTCTATACCAACATCGACACCCCGCACATCCTCAGCACCTCGCGCATGGTCTCCGGCATCACCGGCTTCCCGGTGCAGCCGAACAAGGCGATAGTCGGCGCCAACGCCTTCGCCCACGAGTCCGGCATCCACCAGGATGGCGTGCTCAAGCACCGCGAGACCTACGAAATCATGTCCGCCCAATCCGTCGGCTGGCACACCAACAAGATGGTACTGGGCAAGCACTCCGGGCGTAACGCCTTCCGCACCCGCCTCGACGAACTGGGCATCCAGCTTGGCGGCGAGGCCGAGCTGAACGCTGCCTTCGCCCGCTTCAAGGAGTTGGCGGACAAGAAGCACGAGATCTTCGACGAAGACCTGCAGGCGCTGGTCTCCGACACCCTGGGCGAGGAAGCTCCGGAACACTTCAAGCTGGTCTACCTGGAAGTGGCCTCCAAGACCGGCGAAGTGCCCCAGGCCAAGCTGGTGCTGAGTATCGACGGCGTCGAGCAGGGCTCCAGCGCCGAAGGTTCCGGCCCGGTGGATGCCACCTTCAAGGCCATCGAAAGCCTGGTCGACTCCGAGTCCAGCCTGCAGCTGTACTCGGTCAATGCCATTACCGAGGGCACCGACTCCCAGGGGGAAGTCACTGTCCGCCTGGAAAAAGCCGGACGAATCGTCAACGGTAACGGCGCCGATACCGATATAGTTGTCGCCTCCGCCAAGGCCTACCTCAACGCGCTGAACCTGATGCAGGCAGGCGTGCGCAAGGCTCATCCACAGGTTGCTGACGTTTGATCACTGAACACCGTCGTCGCGCGTATCTCGATGCCATGCAGGTAGCCACCTGGCTACCGCGCGTGGCATTGCCCTTTGCCGCGCCTTCCAACCCCGAATTGCTCGCCCTGGCGCCGGAAGTCCCCCTCGAGGACGCCCCCAAGCCGGTTGCCGAGACAAGCACGACCGCGACTCCGGCCGCCGAGGCCCGCCCGGCCACGTCCGTGCGGGCGAAGATCGAGATTCCCCGCCCCGGCAGCGCCCCGCGCCCGGCCATCCAGCCCGAACCCGAGCCTGCGTCGGAGCCCGAAGCCGCCCCGGCCAAGGTGGAAGCGCTGCCGCCGCCGCGTTTCTCCCTGCAGCTGCTGCGGGCCGGTAACTGCCTGCTGCTGGTGGAACTGCCCACCGGCGAGCCCTTCCAGAGCCGCGACCCGGCCTACCTGCTGCTGAAGGACCTGCTGCGCGCCGCCGGCCTGCCCGACAGCCCGCAGATGATCGGCGAGCCGGTGCGCTGGCCGCTGCTCAACGGCGGCAGCATGGACCAGGGCCCGGACGCCGCCCGTGACTTCGTCCAGGGTTTCGTCGGCGTTCGCCTGGAAGAGCAGGGCGAGTGCGCCTGCCTCTGGCTGGTGGGCCTGCCGGCGGTACGCTTCGCCGGCGAAGCCGATAGCGATGCCTTCAACCGTGAACTGCAGGTCGAAGGCCTTGGGGCCGCCTGGGCGCTGCCCGGCCTGGAACTCCTGATGGACGAGCCCGGGCGCAAGGCCGAACTCTGGCAAGCCATGCGCCGTGTGCTGCGCCGCTGGAAGATCTCCGAATGACCGATGCCGTTTCCTTCCGCCCGATGACCGAGGCGGACCTCGATGCCGTACTGAAAATCGAATTCGCCGCCTTCAGCCATCCCTGGACCCGCGGCATCTTCACCGACAGCCTCAAGTCCTACGACTGCTGGCTGATGTTCGAAGGCAGCCAGCAGGTCGGCCACGGCGTGATCAACGTGATAGTGGGCGAAGCCCACCTGCTGAACATCACCGTCAAGCCGGAAAGCCAGGGTCGCGGCCTCGGCCTGCGCCTGCTGGCGCACCTGATGGACCGCGCCCGCGAACTCCAGGCGGGCGAGTGCTTCCTCGAAGTGCGCGCCAGCAACCAGTCCGCCTACCGGCTCTACGAGCGCTACGGCTTCAACGAGATCGGCCGGCGCCGCGACTACTACCCGGCCGTGGGTGGGCGCGAAGACGCCCTGGTAATGGCCTGCACCCTGATCGATTGAGCTCCGTGCCGGCCATTGCCAAAGCTCCCGGCGCTCCGTAAGGTGCGCCAGCCAGAAGAGGAGAAGAAGCATGAGCGACCTGCAACAGCTGATCGACAACAACGCGCGCTGGGCCGAGAAGATCAAGAAGCAAGACCCGGACTTCTTCGAAAAGCTGGCCAAGCAGCAGGTGCCGGAGTTCCTCTGGATCGGCTGCTCCGATGCCCGCGTGCCGGCCAACGAAATCGTCGGCATGCTGCCCGGCGACCTGTTCGTCCACCGCAACGTGGCCAACGTGGTGCTGCACACCGACCTCAACTGCCTGTCGGTCATCCAGTACGCCGTGGACGTGCTCAAGGTGAAGCACATCCTGGTCACCGGCCACTACGGCTGCGGCGGCGTGCGCGCCGCCATGCGCGACACCCAGTACGGCCTGATCGACGGCTGGCTGCGCACCATCCGCGACCTCTATTACGAACAGCGCGATCACCTGGCCACCTTCGCCAGCGAGGACGAGCGGGTCGACCGTCTCTGCGAGCTCAACGTCATCCAGCAGGTGGCCAACGTCAGCCACACCACCATCGTCCAGAACGCCTGGCACCGCGGCCAGGCGCTGTCCGTCCACGGCTGCATCTACGGCATCAAGGACGGCATCTGGAAGAACCTCAACGTCACCGTCAGCGGCCTGGAACAACTGCCGCCGCAATACCGCCTGCGCCCGCTTGGGCAGAGTTGAACCATGCCGCAACAAAATCGCCGGGGCGTCGCCCTGGCCTGGGCCGGCTTGCTCCTGGCGAGCCTTTTCTGGGCCGGTAACGCCCTGGTGGCCCGTGCCTTCCACGACGCCATCCCGCCCTTCACGCTGTCCTTCTGGCGCTGGAGCCTGGCCCTGGCCATCCTCCTGCCCTTCGTCGCCCGGCCCATGTGGGAACACCGCAGCGAGCTGCGCCGTGCCGGCTGGCGCCTGGTGCTGGTGGCGGCCCTGGGCATCAGCACCTTCAGCGTGCTGCTGTACTTCGCCGCGCGCACCACGGTGGCGATCAACCTGACATTGCTCAACACCTGCCTGCCGCTGGCCACCTTCATCGGCGCCGGGGTGTTGCTCAACGAATGGCCACCGCGCCGCGCCTGGCTGGGCCTTGCGGTGGCGACCATCGGCTTGCTGGTGCTGATCGCCCAGGGACAGCTGGCGCAGCTGGCCGCGCTGTCGTTCAACCCGGGCGACCTGATCATGCTCGTCGCCGTACTGGACTGGGCCCTCTACACCCTGCTGCTGCGCCGCTGGAGCCACCACTTCCAGCTGCCGCCGCTGGTGCTGCTGGGGGCGCTGGTGGCCTGCGGCGTTCCCCTGTTGTTGCCGTTCTACCTGCTGGAACTGGCAGGAGGGCAGCGCTTCGAGCTCTCTGTGGAAAACTTCGCCGCCATCGGCTACACCGGCATCTGTGCCTCGCTGCTGGCCTACCTGCTGTGGAACCAGGGCATCCGCGTGCTGGGCGTGGCCAAGGCCGTGCTCACCAACTACCTGATGCCGGTGTTCACCGCCTTGCTCGGCTACCTGCTGTTGGGCGAGGGGTTGCAGGCTTACCATTGGTTCGGTGGGGCGCTGATCTTCGCCGGCCTGCTGTTGGCGACACGCCCCTCGCTGAGGTGAGCCCATGCACAAGCTAGTCGTAATCCCAGGGGATGGCATCGGCCGCGAAGTGGTGCCGGTGGCGGTCGAGGCCCTGGAGAAACTCCTGCCCGACCTGCAAACGGTGGAAGCCGACGCCGGCTGGGACTGTTTCCAGCGCTGCGGTAGCGCCGTGCCCGAGGCCACCTTCCAGGCCCTGCGCGATTGCGGCGCCGGCATCTTCGGCGCAGTCTCCTCCCCCAGCCAGCGGGTGCCCGGCTATCGCAGCGCCGTCCTGCAACTGCGCCAGCAGCTCAAGCTCAACACCAACCTGCGCCCGGTGCGCAGCTGGCCTTGCGTTTCCCACAGGCCGGGGGTCGACCTCATCATCCTCCGCGAGAACAGCGAAGGCCTCTACAGCGGCCGGGAGCACTGGGAGTCCGAAGGCGTGGCCATCGCCGAACGGGTCATCAGCCGCGACGCCACCGAGGCCCTGGCCCGACGTGCGCTGGAAGTCGCCAAGGCGCGCAAGGCGCGGCGCATCACCCTGGTACACAAGGCCAATGTCCTGCCCGTGACCTGTGGGCTGTTCCGCGATACCTGCCGCGAAGTGCTGGAAGGGGAGGGCTGGGCCGCGGAAGTGGACGAACGCCTGGTCGACCTCGCCGCCCTGCAACTGGTGGAACAGCCAGAAGCCTTCGACCTGATCGTCACCAGCAACCTCTTCGGCGACATCCTCTCCGACCTCGCCTGCCACTGGAGCGGTGGCCTGGGGCTGGCGCCTTCCCTCAACTGGGGCAACGGCATCGCCCTGGCCGAACCCGTGCACGGCAGCGCTCCCGACATCGCCGGCAGCGGCCGCGCCAACCCTCTGGCCGCCATCCTCAGCATCGCCTTGCTGCTGCGCTACCACTGGCAGAGCCCCGCCCTCGCCAAGCGCCTGGAACAGGCTGTGGAAAACTTCCTGCGTGCAGAAGGCAAGGCCGACTTCGGCTTCGAAACCACCCGAGTGGTGGGCCAGGGCATCCTCGCCGCGCTGTAGCCGGTCAACGCCGCGCGAACTCCAAGAAATCCCCTCTCTCCGGGAGCTGGACAGCTCCCTCTCCCTCTGGGAGAGGGCCGGGGTGAGGGAAGTTGGATATCACAGGGGGCATCGTCGCCAAATGAAAACCCCGCCGAAGCGGGGTTCACAGAGTCAACTGGAGTCGAGCACCAGGGACACCGGCATCGGCAGGGCACACTCCTCCAATACCAGCATCCGCTTCGGCGCCCGCAGCTCGATCCGCGCCGTGCCATTGGCTATCGGCCCGACCAGGATCTCGATGCCTTCCGCCTTCAGCATCTCCATCAACACTGATTCGCTGACTCCTTCCAGAACCCTCAATGTCAGAACGTCACCTTCCCTGCGCTCGCCAGCATGAGTCTGCATGTGGATTACCTCGCATGGATGACTGCCCAACATCATCACGAAGCGTGAGTCCGGGTCTATGCGGTGAAGAAGCTTTCAGAATTTTCCTATTTGTCGACGGGATAGAGGGATGGATCCGGCGCGATTGCCGACAGATCGAGGTCGCGGGAAGCGCTTCGGACCTGTCTACCTCTGCCCGGACACCCAGCCTGACGGGAGCGAGGCAAGGCAGCGGATTCCTGATCCAACGATCAGAAACCGAGAATATCCCGCCAAATCGCTCGAAGAACGAGCGTGCCACTCAACACGCCACTGTCAAAACGTCTTATCGAAGTAGATTTCCCTGTGCTTTATAATCCGTGCGGCAGATTTAGCTGTTTTAAACTCCAAGCCGATTGCCAAGTTGCCCCTTGGCGACCCCGCCTATACAACAGCCAGCCGTCCGCCTCCCGTCCGACATCTACCCGGGTGTCCCAGGACAGGAGCGGCCTGCCTCTGCCCCGGACCTGTACCCCAGGCACCGGGACGACGAGAGCACTCGCCAGCCGACCCAGCCAGCGGGTGTCAGCCCTTTTACAAAAATAAGAGGTCCACATGTCCAGCAGCGATCAACTGCAACGTGGTTTGGGTGAGCGGCATATCCGCCTAATGGCTCTTGGCGCCTGCATCGGCGTCGGCCTGTTCCTCGGATCCGCCAAAGCCATCCAGATGGCCGGCCCCGCCATCATGCTGTCCTACATCATCGGCGGTCTCGCCATTCTCGTGATCATGCGCGCCCTCGGCGAAATGGCTGTCCACAATCCCGTGGCCGGTTCCTTCAGCCGTTATGCACAGGATTACCTCGGCCCGCTGGCCGGCTTCCTCACCGGCTGGAACTACTGGTTCCTCTGGCTGGTGACCTGCGTCGCGGAAATCACCGCCGTCGCCATCTACATGCAGGTCTGGTTCCCCGAAGTGGACCGCTGGATCTGGGCCCTCCTGGCCCTGGCGAGCATGGGCACCATCAACCTGATCACCGTGCGCGCCTTCGGCGAGTTCGAGTTCTGGTTCGCCCTGATCAAGATCGTCACCATCATCGCTATGGTCCTCGCTGGCGCCGGGATGATCTTCTTCGGCCTCGGCAATGGCGGTATCGCCACCGGCATCAGCAACCTCTGGAGCCATGGCGGCTTCATGCCCAACGGCATCCAGGGCGTGCTCATGTCCCTGCAGATGGTCATGTTCGCCTACCTTGGCGTGGAAATGATCGGCCTCACCGCCGGCGAAGCGCGCAACCCGCAGAAGACCATCCCCGACGCCATCAACTCCGTGTTCTGGCGCATCCTGCTGTTCTACGTCGGCGCCCTGTTCGTGATCATGTCCATCTACCCGTGGAACGAGATCGGCACCCAGGGCAGCCCCTTCGTGATGACCTTCGAACGCCTGGGCATCAAGACTGCCGCCGGCATCATCAACTTCGTCGTCATCACCGCCGCGCTCAGCTCCTGCAATGGCGGGATCTTCAGCACCGGCCGCATGCTCTACAGCCTCGCCCAGCACGGCCAGGCCCCGCGCGCCTTCGCCCGCACCTCCGGCAACGGCGTACCGCGCAACGCGCTGCTGCTGTCCATCTTCGCCTTGCTGCTGGGTGTGCTGCTGAACTACCTGGTGCCGGAGAAGGTGTTCGTCTGGGTAACCTCCATCGCCACCTTCGGTGCCATCTGGACCTGGGCCATGATCCTGCTGGCGCAGCTGAAATTCCGCCGCGGCCTGAGCCAGGCAGAACGGGACAAGCTGCAGTTCAGGATGTGGCTGTTCCCGGTGAGCTCCTACCTGGCCCTGGCGTTCCTGGTGCTGGTGGTGGTGCTCATGGCCTTCTTCGAAGACACCCGCATCGCCCTCTACATCGGCCCGGCCTTCCTGGTGCTGCTCACCGTGCTGTTCAAGGTGCTGAACCTCGGCGGCCGTGAAGAAGCCCGCGGTGCAGTGGTCGGCGACGCCGCTGCCTGATCTGGCGCTGTAAAGCAAAACACCCCGACTCGTCGGGGTGTTTTCGTTTGGGGCTCGCTGCTCCGTTGACGCTGAGGTGCCTCTCACCATCCGCCTGATTGACGCCCCCGTCAGCTCGGGTATCCTTCATTAACGCTTAACGTTAAGGATTATTGGATGATCCGGGGCTTCAAGTGTGAAGACACAAGGCGGCTATTCGAGACAGGGCAGTCGCGACGTTGGGAAACATCCTGAATGTGGCGACCCGGAAGCTTGCGATGCTGCACTACGCCACAGAGTTGCGAGACCTCCGTTCTCCTCCGGGCAATCGTCTGGAGGCACTCCTGCATGACCGGGCTGGCCAGCACAGCATCAGGATCAACGACCAATGGCGCATCTGTTTCGTCTGGACCGATGCCGGCCCAACGGACGTAGAAATTGTTGATTACCACTGAGGAGGTGCACATGGTTGTGAACGGTATGCGACCTATTCACCCGGGCGAGATCTTGCGCGAGGAGTTCCTGGAGCCCCTCAACATCACCCCGGCTGCACTTGCTCGCGCACTTCACGTTTCCGCCCCGACCATCAACGACATTGCGCGTGAGCGGCGGGGCATCACGGCAGACATTGCCATTCGCCTGGGGCGTTACTTCGACACGTCCGCCCAGTTCTGGATGAACATTCAATCCGAGTACGCGCTGGCCACGGCGTATGCGGAAAAGGGCGAAGCCATCGAGCATGAGATCGAGCCGTTGGCAGGGCACGGCTAGGCAAATTCGATCGGTTGGCGCCGGCGCAAAAGAAAATCCCGCCTAGGCGGGATCTTCGCGATCTGGCCGGGCTGGCGCTAGGGGATGTTGACCTGGAGGCTTCCCATGGCGAGCTTGGCGACGATCAGCCAGCCAATTGCACTCAGGAGTCCAAGGGCGGTATAGCCGACCACGATGCCCAGGGCTATCTGCTTCCAAAGCCCTGAATACTTGTTGGTCGGTGCCTGTCGGTACGGCAGGGGGTCGCGCTCGGCCCGAATGTTTTCGAAGTCGTCTTTCATTCTTTAAATCCAAATCTCTTTCGGGTGTAACAGCGCCTGGCCGCTTGTTTGGTGATCGTTATCTCTCGATATGATCGGTCAAGCCTTGATTGGCTTGGTCATAGTCCGGGCTCCGGTGTCCATTCTCGGGTTCGACCTTTCCGGAAATCAGCCATAGGGCGTACTGGGGATATGCATCGGCAAGGATGCCTACCTCTTCAGTGCTGATCCTGATCTTTCCCCCGCTGATATTTCTCCAGCGCTCGTAGTTCTTTCCCCCGAGTTCGCTCAGATGCTTTGGGCCAACCGTTCGGATCAACTGGAGTGCTCTGTTTCTTACAGCGTCCATGGGATTTTCTCAGCTAGAGTAATCTTTACTCAATCCATGCTTTTGAGTAAGTTTTACTCGAAGAGTAATGTTTACTCTGTTTCTGTTTGGATGACGTCTGGTCGATTATAAGGACATTGTATGGAACAGTCTGGTGTAACGAGGTTCTCCGTCGAAGGGGAGGGCGAACACATCCCGGATCTTCGCGATCCACCCTTCTGCTCGCAGCTTGCCTTGGCGCGGATGCTGGGCATCGAGCAGATCACCGAACACGTAGTGCGCGGTTGGGTGGAGTCGGCCACGCTACCCACGGTGAAGATCGGCCGCCGCCGGGTCATCAACCTCCACCGCATCCGCAAGGACCTGGAGCAGGGCAAGACGGTATTCAGCGCGGGGGACTATGCCGATGATTGAGGCCATGCCCGCTCGACGATCCCGGCATTTCCGCCCTTACCGGCTGTGGCTGCTCTGCCTGCTGTACCGCTCGAAGGGCGGCAAGACGCGATCATTGCCTATCCAGACCCAGCATCGACAAGCGCCTTTCAAGGGGCCTTCAGGCTGCTATGCCAAGGTCCAGAACAACCCTGTGTCCGTCGCAGTCGACCTGCGCGACCTACCAGACGGGCCGGGAATTTACCTGCGCCATGTCGACACTCGCCTACCTCGCGCTGAGGTGTTGGCCCGTTATCAGTGATGGGTTAGCTGCAGGGCACCTGAATCCGATTGAGGCATGAAGGCCAGGGGACGGCTTGGCGGCAGGTAAGCCGCTTTATGCCTGCAGCTGCAATTCCCGACACCACCGCTATGTCTCGCTTGCGCGAGAATCTTCTTTTCCCGCCCCGACAATCTGTTGCTCTCGGCCGCGTAGGGTGCTGTACCTATTGATGGCGGGAAACGGAAAACGATTTGGCGTGAGGGGGTGAACCGGGAGGCTTTTGAATCGTATGAGCGGGATATGGGCGGGGCTGATTCTTGCGCTCATTCCACTGTGGGTCCTCGCGACCATCGTTTACCGGAGCAGTCGGGCGCGTGCTGGACGGAAGCTGTCCAGAAAATGGATCTGGTTCGAGAACACGCTGTTCGTGGTGGTCGGGCTCGCGCTGGTATTGCTGGCGTTCAGGCTCGACTGAGCGTCGCATTCGGAGGATTTGTAGTGCGGGCGGCATGACGGCACGCAAGGAGGTTGAGCGCTACGGGGCCAACTTCATCGCCTTGCGAGGACTGGCGGGCTGCTCATTGGACGAACGCCATTCGGATCTGATGCAGCTCTGGTACGAGCGGCGCGGCGGCTTGCTCCGGAATCCGGAAAGGCGACTGTCGTCCATCCTGGGTACGGTGAAGCGCCTGGGCGATCCTCGCATCAGTGACTTCAACGCAGAGTCTTGGGGCGCGTAGGCACACGCTAGTCACATCGAAGTCACGTACAAAGGTTTAGCCGAAGCTAGCCTCTGGCGGCGACCTGGCCCTGGGTCTGGAGCTGCACCATTCCGCCTGTCATCGTGGCACCAAGTCGGTGCTTATCTGTATGATTTCAATGAAATCAATGATTGCATAGGAGGGCGCCATGGCCAGCATAACGATTCGTAACCTGGATGACGATCTGAAGGCCCGCCTTCGTGTCGTAGCGGCCAGCCACGGCCGGTCGATGGAGGAAGAGGTGAGGGTGATCCTTGCTGAAGCGCTTGCGAAGCAGGACAAGCCCAGCGGAATGGGCACCCGGATTCACAATCTTTTCGCCGCCGTGGGTGGTGTGGACCTGGAGTTGCCTCCCCGCAATACGAAGGCACGTGCAGCGGACTTTGATGAATGATCCTGTTAGATACCAATGTCCTTTCGGAGATGATGAAAACCAGACCTGAGCCGAACGTCATTGCCTGGTTGGATGCTCAGCCAGGCAGCGAACTGGCGATCTGTTCCGTCTCAGTGGCTGAGATCCTTTATGGGATTGCCAGGATGCCAAACGGTAAGCGGAAGGACTTGCTGGCAGTTGGTGCCGATACGCTTTTCAACAAGCTCTTTGCCGACAGCATTCTGCCTTTTGATGCGGATGCAGCTGTGCACTATGCAGCGTTGGTTTCGGCCTGCGAGGTCAAGGGAAGGGCAGCAGATATGGCGGATGGACAGATTGCGGCGATAGCCCGGTTCTACAGCGCCAAGGTCGCTACACGAAACACCCGTGACTTCGAAGAGTTGGGGGTTACCCTGGTGAATCCTTGGGATGGTATCTAGGTAAAGGCTCGGTGGACAGGGTGTAGTCACTTCGTAGTCGCTACCCCAGAAAGCACAAAGGGTTAGCTTTCGCTAACCCTTTGTTTTGTATGGTGGCTACACCGGGACTTGAACCTGGGACATCAGCATTATGAATGCTGCGCTCTAACCGACTGAGCTATGTAGCCGAGTGGCGCGCATTTTCCGTATCTCTCGGGGGGCTGTCAACCCCTTTGCTTAGATATTTTTGTGATCTTTCAATTGTTTAGGTGGCGGATGCGTTTTCAAGCAGGGGCGCACCGGGCGGGGGGGGCTTGGCCGGGAGGCGCAGGTCATGTAGGAGGGCGATGGGTATCGCTTCGCTCTCGGATCGCCGCCCGACCATCCTACGGTTCCGCGCAAAGAAAAGCCCGGAGGTCCGGGGCTTTTCTCGGATCAGACGTTGAACGGACGGTATGGGCGTTGCGCCCTTGTTTTTTATGGCTTTTTCCTCTGTATGCCTCATTCTGTACCCTCTTTCATTCCCCAAATAGTAATCGTGCCCGCTTTGGCTACCTCCATTGAGCCAGCTCTCCCCGGATTCAGGAACAAGGACGGCGGAAACGGCGGGATGGTGGGGCCGTGACATTGCAGGGGGAGCGATGAAGGCGGTCGGCTGCCGTGGGTTGTCAGTGCTCAGGCGACAACACGCTAGACGATTGAAGATGCAGACTAGCGGGCCTATTCAGGGAGCCGGGGGCGATGTGCGGCCATCGGCAGTTATGATGTGCACCAGCGGCGCCATGCCGCCATCAGCGGTAAACCATGATCGTGTCCCACCGAGTGGTGTAACTGCCATGGTTCTGGCAGTTGAGTTTGCGGGGACTCAGCTGATCACAGCAGATAGCCGAGCAGTTTGATTGTCACTGAGTGATTGCAGTCCCTCAAGTTGCATGTAGCGACGCTGCAAACTCCATTCGTCGTTCTGTTCCAGGAGCATGGCACCGACCAGGCGGACGATGGCGGCGTCGTTGGGGAAGATCCCGACCACGTCAGTCCGTCGTTTGATCTCGGCATTGAGGCGCTCCAGCGGATTGGTGCTGTGGATCTGCTGTCGGTGCGCCTTGGGGAAGCCCATGTGGGCCAGCACTTCGTCCTCGCAGCCGTCCATCAACTGGGCGATCTTCGGGAAACGCTCGCGCAACTGCTCGGCCACCGTCCGTCATTGGCGGCGCGCCTCGGCTTCGTTGTCCTGGGCAAACACCGTGCGCAGCAAGGCGGCCACCATGGTGCGCTGGCCCTTGCCGACATGGGCGAGGGCGTTGCG
>NZ_JBHSOU010000056.1:0-782 GCF_042656385.1 Pseudomonas sp. GCM10022186 | reverse complement strand
CGGGTTGTTGCTGGTGGGCGCTCGTGGCATCAGCCAGCGGCCCCTGGCCCCTGGCAAACAAGAATAAAAGCGAGGCGAACCCATCATGGGTGGCATGAAACAAGACACGATGCCGGTCATCCGGGATCTGAAAGACTTCGACGCGCGCAGCGGCAACCTGCTGGAGCGCATGGTGTTCAACCATCGTGTGCCGTTCGTGCTCGGCATCCTGCTGATCACGCTGCTGCTGGGCTACATGGCGATCACGCGCCTGGAGCTCAAGCCCAGCTTCGAGAAGATGATTCCCCAGGGGCACCCCTACATCCAGAACTTCCTGGAAAACCGCAAGGCCCTGCGCGGCCTGGGCAACAGCGTGCGGGTGGTGGTGGAAAACACCCAGGGCGATATCTTCGACCCGGCCTATCTCGATGCCCTCAAGCAGGTGCATGACGAGCTGTTCCTCACCGAAGGCGTCGACCGCGCCTGGATGAAGTCGCTCTGGGCGCCCGGCGTGCGCTGGACCGAGGTGACCGAGGAAGGCTTCCAGGGCGGCCCGGTCATGCCGGATGGCTACGACGGTTCCAAAGCGAGCATCGAGCAGCTGCGGCAGAACATCGCCCGTGCCGGCATCGTCGGCAGCCTGGTGGCCAACGATTTCAAGTCCACCATGCTGGTGGTGCCGCTGCTGGACCAGGCCGCCGCCGGGGCCAAGGGCGTGGACTACCACCAGTTCTCCCGCACCCTGGAAGACAAGTTCCGGCTGCGCTTCGAATACGCCGGCGACCAGAAGGCGCAAGCGTCGG
>NZ_JBHSOU010000055.1:0-710 GCF_042656385.1 Pseudomonas sp. GCM10022186 | reverse complement strand
AGGCTGTCCCGGAGGGCGGCTTCCGGCTGTTCGCTGAGCTGGCGGTAGAGCGCCGCGGCGCGACGCCTGACCTTGAGCCCGCCGGGCATGATGCCTTCCTTGCGGCAACCGGCCTTGACGCAGTCCTGCATCACCTGCCAGATCTTCATCAGGCCGGCGCTGGTTTCTTCAGGCGGGCGCCAGGCCTTCTCGTTCTCGCGCATCAGGTCGCTGATGGCGAGCCCGGTGGCGGCGCAATGGGCGAGCAGGTCCTTGGCGGTCTTGAAGGGATAGGGCAGCGGCGTGCGGTCCTCGACGATGCGGTCGAGGCCGGCGGCTTCCTCGTCCACCACGAAGCCGCCGCCCACCGAGTAGTACTCGCGGGAACGGATCTGGATGCCGGCGTCGTCGAAGGCGCGGAAGATCATGCCGTTGGGGTGGTAGGGGAGCGGCTTGCGGATCAGCGCCAGGTGCTCCTTTTCCACGAAGTGGATCGGCCTTTCGCCGCCGAGGCGCAATTCGCCGCGCTGGCGGATGGCCGCCAGGCGTGCATCCACGCTTTCGGTATCGACGGTGTCCGGCTGCTCGCCTTCCAGGCCCAGCAGCACGGCCTTGTCGCTGCCGTGGCCCTTGCCGGTGGCACCGAGGGAGCCGTACAGCTCGACTTTCAGGCTTTCGGTGTCGGCCAGCAGGTTTTCCCGGCGCAGGCCGTCGACGAAGCGTGCGGCGGC
>NZ_JBHSOU010000054.1:0-887 GCF_042656385.1 Pseudomonas sp. GCM10022186 | reverse complement strand
GCGCTCACCGGGCCGATGCCCATGATCGCCGGGTCGACGCCGGCATTGGCGTAGCCCTTGATCCGCGCCAGCACCGGCAGGCCCAGGGCCTCGGCCTTGGCGGCGCTCATCAGCACCACGGCGGCAGCGCCGTCGTTGATGGTGGAGGCGTTGCCGGCGGTGACGCTGCCGTCCTTCTTGAAGGCGGGCTTGAGCTTGCCCAGGGACTCGGCGGTGGTGCCGGCGCGCGGGCCTTCGTCGGTATCGAAGGCGACGGGCTCGCCCTTGCGTTGCGGAATCAGGATGGGAGTGATCTCGTCCTTGAAGCGGCCGGCCTCGATGGCAGCCGCGGCCTTCTGCTGGGACGCGGCGGCGAAGGCGTCCTGCTGCTCGCGGGTGAGGCCGTACTGCTCCACCAGGTTCTCGGCGGTCACGCCCATGTGGTAGTCGTTGAAGGCGTCGGTCAGGCCGTCGTGGATCAGGCTGTCCAGCAGCTTGCCATGGCCCATGCGCAGGCCGGTGCGGCCGGCCGGCAGGATGTAGGGGGCCAGGCTCATGTTCTCCTGGCCACCGGCGATGACCACCTCGGCATCGCCACAACGAATGGCCTGGACGCCCAGATGCAGCGCCTTGAGGCCGGAGCCGCAGAGCTTGTTCAGGGTCATGGCCGGGACTTCATGGGGCAGGCCGGCGAGGACGGCGGCCTGGCGTGCCGGGTTCTGGCCGCTGCCGGCGGTGAGCACCTGGCCGAGGATGACTTCATCCACCTGCTCGCCCTTGAGGCCGGTCCTGGCCAGCAGCTGGCGGATCACCGCGGCGCCCAGTTCGTGGGCGGGGATGTTCGCCAGGGCGCCCTGGAAGCTGCCGATGGCGGTGCGGGTGGCGGCGACGATTACGACGTCTTGCAT
>NZ_JBHSOU010000053.1:0-632 GCF_042656385.1 Pseudomonas sp. GCM10022186 | reverse complement strand
GCGCGTTCCATCTTGCGGACGCAGGGCGGGTAATCCATCACGGCGTAGTGCTGGGTGGAGCGGTTGTCCCAGATCGCTACGCTGTTGGGCTTCCAGCGCCAGCGCACCTGGTATTCCGGGATGTAGGCCTGGCTGATCAGGTAGCGCAGCAGGTCGCTGCCGCCCATGCTGAAGTCCTGGCCGTAGCGGACGTGCTCCGGCGTGTGGTAGTTGGTGAAATGGGTGGCGAAGGCGTTGACGAACAGGATCTTCTCGCCGGTTTCCGGATGGGTGCGCACCACCGGATGCTCGGCGTCCGGGTACATCGCCTTGAGCGCCAGGCGCTTGTCGACGGGCATGGCCGCGCCGAAGCTCGCCTCGATGCTGTGCCGGGCGCGCAGGCCCTCGATGCGTTGCTTCACGTCCGCCGGCAGCTTTTCATAGGCCAGCGCCATGTTCGCCCACATGGTGTCGCCGCCCACCGGCGGGCACTCGACGCAGCGCAGCACGCAGCCCATGGGCGGCGACTCGCGCCAGGTGGCGTCGGTGTGCCAGGCGTTTTCGTAGCGGTCGTTGGGCTGGTCCGGGTTCTTGTAGATGCGCACCAGGCCGGGATGCTCCGGGTCGCTGCCGGCCACCGGGTGGTCTTCCAG